>JAECQY010000008.1 GCA_016000045.1 Myxococcaceae bacterium
ATTCCCCACTGCTGCCTCCCGTAGGAGTCTGGGCCGTGTCTCAGTCCCAGTGTGACTGGTCGTCCTCTCAGACCAGTTACCCGTCGTAGCCTTGGTGGGCCATTACCCCGCCAACTAGCTGATGGGACGCGGACCGATCAAATAGCGCAAGTTGCCCTGCTTTCTTCTCAAAGAGCGAACTCTTCAAGAACGTATCCAGTATTAGCCCGCATTTCCGCAAGTTATCCTGAACTATAAGGTACGTTATCCACGCGTTTCTCACCCGTGCGCCACTTTCACTAAGAAGCAAGCTTCTCAGATATCGTTCGACTTGCATGTGTTAAGCATGCCGCCAGCGTTCGTTCTGAGCCAGGATCAAACTCTCCACTTAAAACTGGCTTATTACTTTTTGTTCTTTATTAAGAATTAACGTATGTGTTTTCTTGATTTCTTATTTGGTTTTCAGAGAGCTTTCTTTGCTTTCCCTCTCGTGGGCTCAGGTCCTTTCGACCGCCCCTGCCGTTCAAGGTGAGACGCATAATACGCGGTTTCCGAAGAAGCGCAAGAGGAAAGTGTGATGGATCGTTAAAAAGTTAAAAACGCATTAAAAATCAACAAGTTACATAATGTCTTCTAGAAGCATCTCCGATCGAAAGGCGATCAGGATACGTTAGGATTGAGAAAGCATCTTTCGAGCCTCGATTCGAGCATTTCGAATCAGCGGTGCATTTTCAAGTCGCAGCAGTTGCAAGGCAGCTGATGCAAACTTGGGATCTTTTGAAGCCGCTTCGGTACCGGGCCAGTACTTCGCAATAAACCGAGCAACATAAAGAACAGCAACCCGATCATAGGTAGCTCTTTCCATGCCTTCCTAACGAAGCGACAAGGACTCGCCCGAAGTATCAGCGCCCGGAATGATCCAAATCTGTAAAGCGGGTAATATTATTAAAAAACCGCAGCTCAAACTGACCGGTAGGTCCGTTACGATTTTTTGCGACGATAATCTCCGCGATGCCCAATTTATCTTCTGGTGTCTTATCTCGGAGATAATACTCCTCACGGTATAAGAACGCGATCACATCGGCATCTTGTTCGATCGCACCAGATTCTCGTAAATCGCTCATCATGGGGCGCTTATCTGTTCGCGATTCAACCCCACGATTCAGCTGCGACAAGGCAATCACAGGTACTTTTAGCTCGCGCGCAATGCTTTTAAGGCCTTTTGAGATCTCAGCAACTTCGGTTGCCTTGTTTTCGTAACCTTCTGGCCCCGTCATGAGCTGCAAATAGTCAACGATCACCATCTTCACATCGTGGCGCAAGACCATTCGACGACACTTATTGCGCATCTCTGCAATGGAAAGCGCCGGCGTTTCATCAATGTACAGCGGAGCCTCTCCTAATTGCCCGGCAGCCGCAACCAGTTGAGCAAATTCGTTACGCTGCACCATCCCTCTTCGTAAGTTTGAGAGATCCAAGCGTGCTTCGGCGCCGATCAAGCGATGAACAAGTTGTTCCGCTCCCATTTCAAGCGAAAAAAAAGCCACCGGGATTTTTAGTTGCATCGCGACATGCGAAGCAATATTGAGCGTAAAGGCTGTTTTTCCCATCGAAGGCCTGGCTGCAACGACAATCAGTTCCCCAGGCTGCAAACCACTCGTTAAGCGATCTAAATCGTGAAAACCAGACGATATCCCTACGAGGCTCGTCTTGTTGTTGTACATGAGTTCAAGACGTTTCAGTGCGATGTTGACCAGGTCTTGAATCGACAACATCCCTTTTTGAGATACTTCATCGCGTATTTGAAGAATCACGCGCTCGGCTTCATCGATGACATCGACTACTTTTCGATCTTGGCGGTACGAGGACTGAACCACTTTGGTTGCTGCAGCAATAAGCTTTCTCAGCGTTGACTTGTCTTTCACCAACTTGGCGTAGGCATTCATGTGAGCGGAGGTAGGAAAGAGCGTTTCGAGTTGGGCTACCAGAGCCGGCCCGCCCACTTGATCCAATTTTTGCATCTGGATCAGCTCATCAACCACCGTCACCGTGTTAATCGGCTCGTGCTCGTGAGAAAGAGCCATCATAGCCGTGAAAACGACTGCGTGAGCCGGATGATAGAAATCTTCCGGCCTTAAACCTTCTAAGTTAACCTGCTCCATCGCATCGGGGTCAATAAGGAGTGCACACAGAACCCCTCGTTCTGCATCCAAAGCATGCGGCGGCTGACGCCCATAGAGGCTCGACAATTGAGTTTGAGAGTCTTGTTCGGGCTGAGTGAGGCGTTGCCTCAACTCTTCGAACAAGGCTCCGAGTGGTGCACTTTCTTCAGGCATCATTATCCGAGCCTTTAGTATCTATCACTCGATTCTCTTTAGCAAGGCCCTCTCCAATCAATAAGAATTAATGCTTCTTAGCCTTCACGAAAAGACGCAACATGACCTGGCAACCCAAAAGATATTCTAAATCACGCCGGGCTTTTTCCCCAATTTCTTTCAATTTACTGCCACCACGCCCGATCGCAATCGATTTGTGGCTTTCGCGCGCGACAATCAGGCTGGCCGAAATATCAACCAGGCATTTTTTTGAATTCTCGCGACGCGTCTCATCAAATGCATCGATCACCACTTCCATGGCATGGGGAATCTCTTGCTGCAGCGCGAAAAGCGCTTTTTCACGAATTAATTCCGCTACCAGCTCTTTTTCACTCGCATCGGTCATCAGCTCGGAATCAAAGAGGAAGGATCGTTCTGGAAGCATCAAACCCAGTGAATCCAACATGGACTCTAAGCCATCTCCTGTCTTTGCGGATACAGGATAGATTTCACGAGGCTGCAAGGCAGTTTGCCATTCGGAAATAACCGGTAAAATCTCCCTTTTGTTTGCAAAACGATCAATCTGATTCAAAATAAGAACCCTATTGGCCGGCAATTGGACGGGAAGGTTTTGAACCGGTTTTTTTGCATCCACGACCCAGGCTATTAAGTCGGCATCCGGAATATGCCCGCGAGCGATCATACCTGGAGTATCGACGAAAATAAATTGAACCTGATGACGCGTCAAAATCCCATTCACCACGCGACGCGTCGTATTGGGTTTGTAAGTCACCGGCGCAATCTTCTGACCGATCAATCGATTCAGAAGCGAGCTTTTCCCTGCATTGGGTAGTCCCAACAACGCAATCGTTCCACATTTTTGTGCCATAGACTCCTACTCATAGAGCGTGCTCTTCATATCTTCAAGACGGTGTTCCACCCACTCACGTGCAAAGCGCTTATCCATCCCCCAAACTTGTCACACCAAATTATTTTTGCAAAAATAAGGTTGTGGTCGTACTTTGGGCTCAAGAAAAACACCCCTGCTGTGGAGTTCGTTGCCATGAAACGTTATTCATCGGATGGTCTTTACTCCTTATTGTTCCATGCTGGATACCTAACTCTGACAGAACCACTCTCTACTCTTAAGAACAATGTTTTTGTCAAATTCCCCAATGACGAAGTCCGAAGTGAGTTTAAAAGACTCCTACAAAAACATCTTTGGGAAAATAAAATCTCTGAACCTGACTATGTCAACAAAACAGGAGCTGTTCCTGGCGTCCTCAAGTTCTACAAAATAAACTTAGTGCGAAGCCTGCTGTGCCTCTATTAAAAATGAAAGAAAGCAACTGTCACTTCTTTTGTCCAGCCAGCAATTGCCATCAACGATGTTCCCTATATCAATTTCAATTTTACACTTTGTCAACAGCTTCCATGACACAGCATAGTTCGACATAAATACTGGCAAATATTGATTGAGATAATTTAATTCTATCCATGCAATCGTTTGATTTGGTGGCTTGCAAGAATTTTTCGGTTCCAATTCTTGCCGACGGCCTTCTCCTGCTTACTTCCGACATCTGAACGAAAATCACTAACCATGGGCTCGAAATAAAATTTCTTCACTTAGTCGATATTTTGTGGCATGACCGCTGGAGTTGGGGCTGTAGCTCAGTTGGGAGAGCGCTAGGTTCGCAATTTAGAGGCCGTCGGTTCGATCCCGATCAGCTCCACCAACCCAGAACGCATCCAGCAGCGAAGGTATTTACCCATCACGTCGCTCTCAAGGTTGACTGAATCCTCGGGTGACAGATCCTTTAAAAAAGTTTTTTTGAGCGAGTGAGGAACTAAGCCAACGCAAATGCGATTTTCCAAAACTTGGTTGATGGTTAAGCTCACACCGTCAATGGCAATTGAGCCTTTCGGAATGCAGAAGGGTCGAATCGATTCGGGCACTTCAAATTCCATCTCGACCGAATCTTGGAGAATTTGCTTTTGCTTGAGCAATCCAATGCCATCTACGTGCCCTTGAACCAAATGACCGCCCAGTCGATCGCTGAGTCTAAGTGCTTTCTCCAGATGAACGCCCGTACCGTTGGGCAGAGATCCCAAAGTGGTCAGAGCGCATGTCTCTGGGCCCAGATCAAAAATTAATGCGTGCTGGGCCAAAGTCGTTAGGCAAACTCCATTCACGGCGATGCTATCGCCTTGAGAAACATCTTCTAAATCCATTTCGGAAACGATGCGGACCTGAGAACCGCTGCGTTCGAAAACTCCCGTGTGTTGAATAATGCCTGTGAACATTTTCTTTCCATAAGCCTACTGATCCGAGTGGACAAGTGCCCGCAAGAATTTGCATCCATCTTGCGAGCAATCGGTTTCACAAGCTAAAATTCGTCATGTGCAGACAATAAGTCGATTTTAAAACGCCCGTTGTCCTTTCCCGAGCCCGATAGGATCAAGAGCGCCCAGTATGTGTAATCGTCCATTCGAGCCCTCATGCAACCTGCAATCTTCGCCTTGTTTGGCCCTAATGTGATATTTTCCAGCAACCTCTCGGTTTTTCTCGAGAAAGAAAGGTTCTCGTTGCCGTTTATTGGAAACGATCACCACCCGTTTAGCCCTTTGTTTAAAAATTATCTATTTTTTATAATGCCCTGCATTCCAAAGCTGGAAATAGGTCAAGAGCATTTTTGCCGGTTTGCTCGATGACACTTTGAACTGAGCAAGCACGAACTCGGGCAATCTCGTTGGCAACAAGCTGAACCCAAGCAGGCTCATTCGGTTTCCCACGATGGGGAACGGGCGCTAGCCAGGGTGAGTCTGTCTCAATCAAAAGCCGATCGATCGGCGTTGTAGCTGCCACGTAGCGCAGCTCTTCGGCGTTTTTAAAAGTCACAATTCCCGAAATAGAGAGAAAGCACCCAAGTTCTAAGAAGGCCCTTGCATGCTCTCGAGTCCCTGAGAAACAATGAATCACCGTCGGATAACCTCTCGGCAGCATTGCCAAACAATCCTCGTAAGCATCTCGTACGTGAATGATCAACGGCTTTGCGACTCGCTTGGCCAACTCGATTTGTTTTCTAAACACTTGTTTTTGCTGAATTGGATCCGAATGGTTATAATGATAGTCCAATCCACATTCACCAACCGCTACGCATTTGGAATTTTTAGAAAGTGCTTCGATTGGCTCCCAATCGCTGAGCTTGACTTTCGAAGATTCATGCGGATGCACTCCCGCAGAAAAATAAACATCGAGTTCACGCTCCGCCCACTCGCAAGCCTTTTGCGTTGTCTCCAGATCACACCCAACTGTAATCAAGCGTTTGACTCCAGCAATTCGGGCTCGTTCCAGCGCAGCTTGATCCTCAAGATGACAATGAGTATCGATTAACACAATTCCCCCGCACGATAGCCACTCGCCATCGCTCGCGCCATGCCTCCGTCCACTTTCGGATCGTAGCCTCCTATCGATGAACCAGCGGCAAAAAGATTCGTGGCAAATAATCTCCCAAATCGATCCAAAGGCTGCTGTCGTTCATTCACTCGAAGCCCCTGACGTTCAAACGAATCGCCTACAATCGGCAACTCAAAGATAGCTTCTTGGTCTTCAAAGCCTCCGGACAGATAACGACCGGTCGCTAAAATCAATGCCTTGGGCTCGACCACTCGACCATCGCTCAATCGAACTCTTTCAATTTTTCCATCTTTCAACTCAAAGCGTGCCACTTTGGCTCGTTCAAATCCGCGCTCCAGTATCTGCGAGAGTCTCACACCAGGAATCGAAAACGAAGCGCCCAGCAGTTCAGAGCAAGGGATATCCGTCCGCATCTGGATCGAGCGCAAAAAAACCAAGGGTGAGTCTCGACTCCCAAAAATCGCTGGTACAAACACATGGGCCGGTTTCTTGGGAAGCAAATTCAGAGCACCGACCATCTTATCCAGACACTCGTCAACAAAATCCGGATCTTCAAACGCTCGAGCAAACTCTCTAAAAGACTTCCAGCAACCTGACTGAGGAGATACAGCCGCTCGTATGGGCACGGCTCGAAAACCATGAGACTCCAGCATCCGGCAAACCGGTGCCGCATGAAATGAAGGCATTCCTGAAAAATCCATCACCCCCACCAAAGAATCCGGTCGGACCCGATCAAAATCAACAAAATGAGACGCTTGCACCAGCATCGCTGAAACCAAGTGGCCATCTTCTCGCACCGCCAGAGTGCTGGGCAGATAGCGCAGCTCTTGCGTGAGGCTTAAAAAGGCTTGCTGAACTTCGTCTGAGATCGCAAAAGCATCGACCTTCCCTGACGAATAAGCGGATGCACCGAGGCCTCGTGTAAGGCCCATGGTGCGTAAGCCACGATCTTGCGCTTTTCTAAGAGCCATCGCTCCTGCAACGCCTGAACCGATGACTAAGACATCCGTTTGAAGCAACATGCCCGAACTCCCACCAGAAGCATTAAGAAAATCGCAAAGCACAGAACAATCGCAGGACCCGAAGGCAAGTCAAAGTAGTAAGACACAGCCATGCCAATCATGCTCACACTGGCCCCAATCCCCCAACCAATCAAAAGTCGATTTTGAATCGTGCGGGCAAACATCATGGATGCCACGGCCGGCATGATGAGAAACGAGAAGACCAACAACACTCCAGCAATCGAAACAGAACTGGTCACAACCACCGCAAACGATGCGTAGAAGAAAAAATCCCATTTTCGGGATATTGTCTTTTGTTTAAAAGTAGCCGCTAAGATTTTTTTTCGAAACAACCAATGCAAAAAACCCACGCTCGCGTAGATTAAAGCCGTCTTTCCAAGGACGTTCGGTTCCACCCAAAGAATATTTCCAGAAAGAAGCTCTCTTAATTCATCCGCACCATGGGGCATGTGGGTACTTAAGAGAATGGTCGCTGACAAAGCCGTCGCGTAACAAATCCCAACCCAGCTTTCACTCTGCATAAAGGTTAGCAAAGCAGCTCCTAAGAGCGCGAATAGCAACGATGTTCCTTTTTCCGAAATCCCAACAACAATGCCTACAATCGAGCCCAAAGCAGCCATCTGAGCCAGTGCTAGATCAACGAATACAACCTGGCGCGCTAAAATGTGAATGCCAAGATAGACGTGAATACCAGCTAAGAGCAAACAGGCCATAAAGGGCCAGAACATCGTCTGTACAAAATCGGGCATCTTATCGTATATACTGCGAACCTCGAAAAGCTTCAATAGAGCTTGTATTTTTTCACAGAGGCACTTCTTTTCCAGCCTCGGCTTCAGCCTTCGACGCTTTGACTCTCTCCGCTTCCACGGCTCGTTGCTCAAGCTCCAGTTCTGGGAAGTGATAATAAGAAAATCCTGTTGCCTCTTCCACTTGAAGCTCTCCTCCCAGCTCAACCACTTCTCGCAAAAGCATGGCCTCACTCGGAATCGATCCTGCCGCCTGCTGCCAAGCATTCACCAAGGTGGCTTCCGGAATGCCTTTCGGCGTTATTCGATGAATGACCGTCCACAAGAGCCCTCGACGTCCATTATCGCGATCGATTCGAGCTTGCTCTCTCGGTCGATTGAGAAATCGAATGACTGGCAATGCAAATAAAACCAAGGAAAACCCAAACGGAATCCAACCCAGTAGAATCGGCACGCCCAAATTCTGAGGGACAAGGCTCGGATGCATACCTTGAAAAATCATTCCAAGCTTAGCAAAGGTCCACCCTTCCGAAAGAGCGACGGTCGAGATCAAAAAATTAAAACCGTTCAAACTCGCTATCAGCGCATTTTCGCCGGATGAGTTTCCTGTCAAAGGCAGTAACCGCTTTCGAGCCAACCAAGGGTAAGACTTTGCTTGGTTCATGGGCGACTGAGCTGTCCTGCGAAGCTCTGAAAAAGAATAGGTAATACCGCCATGCTCAGACACATGAATGTCACCGTTAAACTCGACCAAAAGCTTGGCAATAAACGGATCCGCTTCACGCCTCGTCATACCCGTCACGCGAAGAACGTCCAGCAAACCGATCCGGCCCTGGCGCTCTCGTATTTCTCGTAGGATCAAACGCTTCTTTTCCAATGGGTCTTCAGCTTGTTCTTCCACGCCAAAAAAGAATCCATTGACCCGTTCATAAAACGGCTTTTTTGAAATTGGATACCTTGAGCGGTAGGAGCGAAAGGGATGCCAGGTCCAATAAAGTGCATCCAAAATAAGACGAAACAGCAGATCAAATAAGAAGGGGCTTGCAAACGAAGAGCTTCGATTGTTTTCCCGACCCGAACGGTGAGCCAACGAAAGAGCCATGAGAAGCGCTGCGAAAATAGCCACATAGGCTACCATCACGATCGCTATCCAAGCTCGCACGATGGCTTTAGCGACACCCATGAACCAACGCTTAAAAACTTTCAGCGTTCTGCCCCAGTTTTCTTCGATCAACCAAGGTTTGGAAAAGCCCGTTGGAAATCGAAATAACAGCTCGCCTTTTTCCGTTGGGATCAATTCTCCTCGATACTCTCCGATCAAACGATAAAGCGAGCGCTCTGTCTCATGCATGGACAACCCGCTAGCAGTGGCAGCATCTGCCAGCGTAAAGGCTATTTTTGGATTTTTTAAAGTCTTTTCGAGCAACTCCATCTTGACTTCTTCGCATCGTCCTTTATGTTTCGACAAACAAGAGGGGTCTTGTAACTCAGTTGGTAGAGTGCCACCCTTACAAGGTGGAGGTCGCAAGTTCGAGTCTTGCCGGGACCACCAAATAAAAAAGCCTTTCGGAGACAAAACCGAAAGGCTTTTTGTTTTGGCTTTTAGAATTAAAGTTGTTCTTTGAAAGCGCGAGCAGGTTTAAAACCAACGGTTTTGGAAGCCTTGATCTTGATTTCCTTACCGGTTCGTGGGTCACGGCCCGTGCGTGCTTTTCGAGATCGAACCACAAAGGTTCCAAACCCTGGATAAGCAAATTTTTCATCTTTTTTGATGCTCTCTTGAACGGCTTCAAACACCGCATCAATGATTTCTGCACCGGCTTTTTTGGTCAGGCCAGAGTTGTTTTTACACACGTGATCAACAAGTTCAGTTTTAGTCATTGTTCTTCCTTTTCATTTTTAAAGCCCAATTTGGCTTTTGCTAAGACGTTTGTTGTCTGATATGCCAGTAAAGGTCAACTAAAATCATGAGTTTTTGCAAAATAAAAGCGCATTTTGGCGTGGAAGTTCTTATTGAGATGCCTTCTGGAGAAGAAAGGCGGATCAAGGTGGCGCGCAATTCGGGTTTTGTTGTCGGCGATCGGGTCGGTCTACAGGGAGACCGTATTCAACGACTGGAACGCCGAAACGAGCTGAGCAGGCAGACGCCTTTCGGCCCACAAACTCTTGCAGCCAATCTTGACAAGGTCATCATTACGGTATCCTCAAAACCTCCTACCCAAAAAGGATTTATCGACCAAATCATTGTCAATTGCCGTTCTCAAAACATGAAGCCGATGCTAGCGCTGACCAAAATTGATCTCGCGGAGACAAAGCCTCTTTATCAAGAACTCAACACGCTCTACAGCGATTCTATTCCTGTTTGTTATGGCTTAAAAGAGCTTCGTCCCTATCTTGCAGAAGCCGAACGCTTTATTCTCGTGGGCGTTTCTGGATCTGGTAAAAGCACTCTCATCAATCAACTGATCTTGAACCCCACCCAAAGGATAGGGGATTTAAGCGCCAATCAGAAAACCGGTAAGCATACAACCTCTCATTCGATGCTTTTCAACCTCAAGGAAGGAGGCGAGCTCATCGATAGTCCTGGGATCCGAGATTTTCGTCCCCTTTCTGTCTCTATACAAGAAGCAGCACATTATTTTCCTGGATTTGAAAAGTGGCAAACACAATCTTGCCGATTTCGAAATTGCACGCATCATCATGAACCGGAATGTTTGGTACGTGAAGCAGCAAAAACGAAAGATTATCAACGTTACCTTGATTTTTGCTTAACTTTAATTTGAATCAAGCAACCATTTTCGCAGGAAATAAAAAAATCGGGACCCAGAGAGATACCTTGGTCCCGATCAAATCTGAGCAAGCAGTTCTATCGAATGATGCTCTGCGAACGGACAGCACCCAAACGAAGCAGGCTTGGGAAAGCCAATTCGATCGAATCTTTTAACTCCGAGCGACGATTTGCTCCAGAACTTCTACCTTGAGGTGAATGAACCGTTGTACTTTCCGTTCTTCCACGCTTACGCGCGCTTCGCGACAAACTCCTCGTTCCCGTACCGGAAGCTCCTCCAGGAGGCGGATCACGATCATCCCAGCGAGGTTTGAAAAGAGTATCGGCAATGGTATAAGGCTGAACGGGTCTCAATCGAACATAATGATTTCTGCCTATAAACCCAATCCAAATCTCTTCATTCGCACTCAGATCTCCCAAGATATTATTTTGTGTCCTTAAAACAAAGTTATCATCCGTTTCTTCTGTAAAAACAACAATCCGCACATGGTTTAAGAGGCCAAACACATGAAGCTCAAGCTCTCCACCCCATTGACCGTTGTGAATGGCGCTAAGCCAGCCATCGATACCTTCGATTTCACCTGCCTGAATCGAATGCGCCAAAACATCATCAAACCAAGTCCGATGAGTCCGGTAATGACGTCTTAAGTTCTGCTCAAACGCATCGCGAGTCGTTCCAAGAGCCAAGAACATACAATCACCGCTACCCAAGTTATCTTCAACTTGAACTTCAGTGCTGGCATGGCCAATCCGAGCCACTGCAGAACGCAGTACCTCCTCTCTCTCAACGGCTGTATGACGATGCGAAGCCATGCTCGCGTACGAATTATGCCTCGAGCTCGGCAAGGTTGAAGCCGAAAACGAACCCAGCGCCGGAGCCACGGATTCACCCCTTCGAAGTATACTACCGGCTCGATTGAACTTAGCCGCCACGACTTGGCTGCTTGAAATCCTAACAATCAGATCGCTCAATCGAAGTCCAAGATCATGAAATCCAGAACGCTCAACCAGTCGTTGAATGGCTTGGAATCGAATCACAAACTGACTCACTTGGTCTGCATCTAATTCGGCCCGATCTGCTTCTCGGTTAAGACCTTTTTTGGCCAGTTCTTCCAACCAAGAAACCGCATTCTCGACGGATTTTCTAGGATATTCCAGTTCTGTCAACTCGGGGTCTTGAGCTTTGATCAATAAGTTCAGCGCTTCTCGTCGAGCTGAAACGTATTTTCCTTTGCTCTTTTGAAGGTCTTGCAAATCTCCACGCAATCGAGCAAGCCGCTCTTCTTGGGTGTAGACCACGTCAAAGGGGTTATAGCTTCGAGCCAACGATGGAGCAGCCATCGACACTTGCCTTGCCATTGAACGTCGATTATCAATCGCTTGGCGATGAGACAAATAACGAGCCACATAACCTTGACCCACCCTGTCGGATACTCCCAGCTTTTTAGAGATCGTGTTCCACTGATTCACCTGCTCTTCACCAGGTGATTCTAATAAGTCCAGATATCTCTCAAAAGTAGCATAAAGGGATTCCAGTTCAGCGTCACTTGGGATTTTAGACTGCTTTTTAAGCTCCTTGAAGAGGTTTATGAACGAATCTCTCGCATCCTCAAGTGGCCCTGCCAAAAGCCCGAAACAAAACATGGAAAGAAAAAGCAATTTAATCATAAAAATTTCCTAAAATTCTTGACTCGCGAATAACCTATTAACGCTTTGATGCTCGCTTAGACCGCATCTTCGAGTTCGTTTTCCCAGACGAAGCAGCCTGCTTGAGGCTTTTTTCTTCCGGTTCGGAATCGCTATCCAAATCAAGAAGACGACCATCATTGGCATGAGGCTCCGAAACACTGCCCAAATCAAGAAGGCGACCATCGTTGGGATGCGCCAAGGGCTGAGCACACACAAAATCATCTGCTCGGGCATTTCGAACCGATTTGAGCTCGGATCGCAATTCCTGAATCATAATCACGAGATTTGTATAATGCTCACCATGCGTACTTTCAAAGGAGTCAATGCGATCACCCACGGTATCGATCCGATGATTGAGCCCTGCAAATTCACTGGTGTCTCGAATCCCTCTTAGACTATCGTTAATTTCAGCCAATTCTGGGCCCAGTTCAGTCCTCAGAACGGCACGAATGGCACCGGGTCTGCTCTCTAAAGCACGGATCAAGCGATCCGCCTGAAGGGCCCCTGGCGTTGGAGCAGAAAACTGCGAAAGCGAATGCGTTCCTCGGCTATGAGGAGTAGACTCCAATGGAGAAAGGGTTGAAGCCCGAACTAGCTGATCGTGTATTCCTTGTGCCATTCCAAGCAGCCGATCTGCCTCATGAACTCCACGTTGAAGAAACGAAGGAGCCCAACGGTGTAGAAAGGAGCGCTGAAGCAGTTCTATGTATCTGGCATACACAATCCTGATAGCTGCTAATTCCACTTCCGCCTGCTGAGCCGTCAAACCTGCACGAGTCATCGTACGAACCAAAACCCTTAAGGTCTCCAGAACAAGAGCGGGTGATTCCTCGTCTACCCGAGCGCCATTTGTTTTACGTGGCTTGCTCGGATCTTGTCCATCTCCACCATGACCTCCCGCACCTGAAAATCTATTCTGATCCGAATTAGCTACAGGAAAAGACGAAGAACCTTCAGCACTTGATTCCCCTTCTTCACGGGATCTTTTTTGGCTTGGCTTATGAGCCGATCGATCCTGAGAGCCAAACTGGTAAATCCCAGAGAATGGCTGCTGATGGCTCAATATTTTCAGCGAATCTTGCGCCAACGCCTCCAGTACCCCCAAAGCCCTGCGTGACTCCATTTTCATTTTCGGCAATTCAAACACCCCGAACCCCGAAGCCAAAACCGTCCCCTCATAGAACGCAATGCTTAAACAAAAAAAAGAAAATTTCATCTGTTATTAATCCTTTATTTCTTCAGAAAAAAAATATTTGAGCGTGCCTGCAGCCGATCCAAAAATGGCGACGTAACCCAGGACTTGAATCCATCGATCCCGATTCAAGAGAGGCGAGTTTACGTAGAGCATCTGATTGAGGACAGACAAGGCGACTGTCCCAAACCCGACGAGTGGAACGATCGTCTGCAAGTTACTTTGGACCACTTGAGAGGGTTCTGAAGACCACATTTTTGCTTTGCAGTAAAATTCCAAATACCAAGTTGGCTGTTCCTCACAGCTTAACATTGATTCGTAGTGTTTATCTGCGAAAGCGCCGATAGACATCAAACCCATCAAAAAACAAATTACTTTCATTTCAGCACCATTCTTTCAGTCCAATTTAAATTCGATATCCACATAAAAATCATTTAATTCTTTGGGAAAAGGGCACAGCTCGGGGCTCATACTGATCACCCCACAAAACAGGCTGTGTTTAGAGAAATTCAAAAGCGCTTATTGGCTAAGACCAAGCCAACAAAGCCAATTCGAACAGGACAATGTTTCATTCTCGATCCAACCAAGAGCCCATAGACTGACGTGCATCTTATTGGGAAAAACCAACAAACTTCCCATGGCAGGCCCATCGGGATGCTTTCTCCAAACTTTCTCGTCAACACCCCTCGAAAGTCGGTATCCACTTCCTTTGCTTGTCCATTTTTCAACTTCGGCGTAGAGGGCTGGGTTCGCTTTTAGGGTTTCAACATCTGTAATACCCCGTAATCGATCAGATAACTCCTCCCATGCTTCTAAAATTTCATCTCCCTGGGAGTCTTTCATCGACTGATTCTGAACGATTGCTTCGGGAAATTCGGGATCTTGAGGCCCACACCCTGCGCAAATCAAAACTGAAATCAAAAACATTTTGTACAGTATTTGTTTACTCATAAACCGTCTTACTCTCAAAATCTGTTACTCTTGTCAATGCTTACTTTTTCATCGAAATGGCTTGAAGCTCAATGCTCGTGAGTTCCATGTTCATGAGAGCAGCTTTCGTCGTGTTCGTGATCGTGGTCATGATCATTTTTTTTGCTTTCTTCAACTTCACCCATGAAATTTTGAAGCGCAGGGCTCATTTGATCACCGCAAGAGCAAAGCACCAACAAAACTAAAACCAATACAAAACTTTTTTTCATCAACCTTTTTTAACGCACAGATCTTTTATTGACAAGCGCTCTCTCTTTAAAGAATTAAAAAAACCTCTAAAATAGAGGCTTTTAATAATTTTAAATGCAACCCGCAGGCGCTCCTAGCGATCACGTTACTACAGCTTCTTTTTCGGCCAAGGCAACCAAATCCTCCGCTTGAACCCGAACCTCTTCATCGCTCGTTCCAAGCGCTTGACCGGAAGCCAAGGCCAACTCTCGACAGACCCCGAAATAACGTTTTTGCATTTCCGAAAATCGCTCTTGAGACATCTGCAACTTGCCCCGTGTCGCTGCAAGCAATTTTTCAGCATGTTCTGCTTTACGCTGCATACGACCCATTTCTAAAGCCACCTCTTCCGGTAAGTCCTCCACAGGAACCACAATCGCATTCTCGAGATTTTTTTTACTTTTTTCAACGTTTTGCTTTCGCTGGCCGACTTGATTCTCCAACTTAGCAATTCGTTCCTGATAATGAGCTTTTAGTTTGCCTAACTCGACCTGATGGGCTTCTTCTGCTTGTTGTTGAACGGTTTTTAAGGCTAAATCAAAAGAGGGTGTTTGTTCTTGATTATCTAGCATGCCATCGGTCTCCTCGATATCTTGTTTTCGTCCTTCTTTGCGAAGACGGCGCTTTGCGTTGTCTCGTAGTTCTTCCAATTGCTTCGTTTTTTTAACATTTTCTTCTTTCAGCAAAGCAAGCTCAGCTCGAAAGTTCGCCACTTTATCTTCCATCAACTTCTTGGTCACTCGAATGCTGCCCAATTCTGTCTGTCCATTTTTCGACCGACGATTCGCAATCACGGCTATCATCACAAAAAAGGCTATATTTAGGCTGAGAATAATCGCTGATGTCATGAAGTCACCTCACTTTTTGGACGTCTGGATCGAGCAAAACGCCTTCGACGTCGTTTAGGCTTTGAAGCCAATTGGGTCTCATCAACGGAATCTGGCTCCTGAAATTCCATTCCCAAGGAGGCCTGCAACTCAGGCGCATGACCAAAAAATGCTTCCATTAAAGGATCTTCAAAATGCTCTTCTACGATTGGTCTCTCAAGCTCAATAGGCTCTTCTGATTCGTCCAGAGTTTCATCAAAATCAATCAGCGTAGGCGCAGGGCCGATACTCGGAGGAGGCATTCGAAGCGCATTTCGATGTGGCTTTTGAGAGACTTTAGGCTGAGTAGAGGCAGCGTCCAGCCCCGCCTGTCCCCGTCTTTCTTCTAGAAAATCGAGCTCATCACCCATCAAACGCGCATCGCCTAAAATATGGAGCTGCACCTGATAGCGCTCGCCAATATCAACCAATTCTCGACGTTTTGAGTTATTCAACTGATTGGCCACATCGACCGGCATCTTGACCGTCAATAGACTCAGATGATGATGACGTTTTGAGAGATGCCCATAGATATTTCGAAGAGCCAGAATGGCCAAGCCGCTCGAATCGCGAACACGACCGGTTCCTTCGCACTGCTTACAAGTGACATGGCTGATTAAACGGTGCGATTGTCTAAGCCGTTGCCGCGTCAGCTCGAGCGTGCCATTCTCCCCGATTCGGCCAATTTTGATGCGGGCCTTATCGTTCTTCATCGCTTCTTTCAGAGCACGCTCAACATCTCGATTGTGCTTACCTGAGATCATATCGATCAAGTCAATCACAATAATGCCGCCCAAATCGCGCAACCGAAGCTGGCGGGCCAATTCCTGCACCGCTTCTAAGTTAGTCTTATAGACCGTTGCCTCATGGTCGTCTTCTTTGGTCGATTTCCCTGAATTGACATCCACCGAAACCAAAGCTTCGGTTTGCTCAATCACAACATAGCCACCCGAAGGAAGCTTGACCTGACGCTCAAAGAGATCTTCAATCGCTTTTTCGATTCCGTAGTGAAAAAAGATCGGATCTTTCTTTTTATGCTGTTCGAGAATCTGAACTAAGCCCGGCATATGCTGAGTCAAGTAGTTGGATACTTCTTCAAACTCTTCGTCATCATCAATCACGACTTTACTGACGTCATTGGAAAAATAGTCTCGAAGCGTCCGAACCACAATATCGGGTTCCCGGTAAAGCAAAGTCGGAGCCCGGCCCAATTCGGCTCCTCGGTTGATCTGCTGCCAAGTCTCGCAAAGATTCTTAAAATCTCGATACAAGTCTTGACGATTCGCGGTCATTCCAGCGGTACGAATGATGACGGCCATGCCTTCTGGAACGCTCAGGCGTGTCAGCATATCTCGAGCCGCTTGACGAGCAGACTCGTTGTCAATTTTTCGTGAAATGCCGCCGCCACCCTCATCCGAATGCATCAGAACAACATAGCGCCCCGGCAAAGACAAGTAGGTGGATAAAGCAGCCCCTTTATTGCCAATTTCATCTTTTGTGACTTGGACGACAATTTCTTGACCACGGGACAAGATCTCGGAGGGGCGGACTTTTTTAGAATTTCTGCAAGACTCTGGAATTAAATCCGGGCGAATCTCAGAAAGAGGCAAGAAACCTTGTTTTTCATCTCCAAAATCAACAAAAACTGCTTCAAGGCTATCTTCAATGTTGGAAACGATGCCTTTGTAGATATTGCTCTTGTGTTTCGCTCTCTTTTGAGTCTCGATATCCAGGTCTACGAGTCGACCGTTTTCCACGATCGCGATCCGGACCTCTTCCGCCATATCGGCGTTAATAATAATCTCTTTGGACATTGGGCCGAAGGTATAACATGGTGCCTACGAGTAGGCAAGGAGACTCCGAAGGGCCCTGATGGATGATATCCTCCCACCAACACCCGTTTCAAAACTCTCCTAGAAAAATGGAGTATTTCTTGAAAGCCAAAGCCGAGGCGACCGACGAAAACAAGTCGCCACCTTTAGGGCCTCAAGCAAAAAACACACCGCTCAAAGAGCGACGCTGCGTTTTAGAGTCCTCTTTGACGTTTCAGTTGAGCGACCGCTCTTGGGTATTCAATTTCCCACTCAGGCGATCCTTCTCGTAAATTCTTCAAACGAGCTCGTGCTTCTTTATCGAGATCTTCTGGAATAGAAGCATATTTATCCATCGCCAAACGGATCACTTTTCGAAGTTCAGGATCATCGCCGAACACTTCTTCAATGTTCTTAGAAGCCAAAAGCGCTTCCACCAATTGAGTCAACACAAAGTCCTGAGCTTCGTCGCCTACTTTGAAATGCTTCGCGTCAGCAAGAGATTTTTTGGCCTGAGCAAAACGATCCACTCCCAAACCTCTTCGATGAATCAAATCTTTGGCTTGCTCGCTCAACCGTTCATCGGCGTCTAGGTACTCCACCATAACGGCCGCCAAGTCGAGCTCGGCTTCCTCTATTTTATCGGTCTCCACTTCAATGAAGTTCGCGGCTGATAGAGCCCGAACGCTGTCTTTAGCAATTTTTGGGATAATTTTTCGATAGAGCCGCATCCTCACCTACTATCGCATCAGCCAAATTTGTCAACCCAGTGTCCGGGGTTCGACGTAGGCATGGGTATTACTGCTGATTGAAATCTGGAGCCGACAGCCAGAATCGAACTGGCGACCTACTGTTTACGAAACAGTTGCTCTACCAACTGAGCTATGTCGGCTTGCAAAGCGCACAAACTAAGATTGTTCATCCAAAACGTCAAGCGGATTCAACCATGAATCGCAATTCCCATCTAAAGGATTGAAAAGGGTTTCACAGACGGCTTTAATGACGCGTGAAATGGATCCGTTCGGCAACTGCAACACCATCGATGGCTGCGCTCACAATCCCACCCGCGTACCCTGCCCCTTCTGAACACGGATAAAGACCAGGCAAAGAAATACTTTCCAGGGTCACAGGATCTCGAATCACTCGAACCGGGCTTGATGTACGGGACTCAACTCCGACCAAAACAGCCTCTTCCGTCAGGTAACCAGGCATTTTTTGGTCAAAAACCAGCAAGGCTTCTCGAAGACGATCGGCAATAGGCACTCCGCTTGCATTTAACACGGAATCCAAATCCGCCGGCCGAATCCCAGGTTGGTAGCTGGTCGACGGGAGATCGGAAGAAACACGCTTTTTGACAAAGTCGGTTGCTCGTGCAGCGGGAGCACACAACCCTCCTCCTCCTGCTTCCCAAGCGGCCTGTTCCATACGGCGCTGCAATTCCAAACCACCCCAGGGACTTTCCAGCCCATGGCGCGCCCAATCGCTCGGGTGAATGGCCACCACGAAACCCGAATTGGCGTAGGGGGAATCACGCCTGGAAAGACTCATTCCATTCATCACCAAAGCACCCGCTTCCGTGGAAGCTGGAACGATCCAGCCTCCTGGGCACATGCAAAACGAGAAAGCCCCTCGGCCATCGCTCGGAGTATAAGCAAGTCGATAAGGAGCAGCAGGTAAAATGGGATTTCCCGCATCGGATCCATATTGAATCCGATTGATCAGGGGTTGTGGGTGCTCAATCCGAACTCCCATCGCAAAGGGTTTGGCTTCGAGATGAGCCCCTGCTCGTTGCAGGGCTTCAAACATATCTCGTGATGAGTGGCCTGTAGCAACCACGACCGACTGACCCCGATGCTCGACCCCACTTTCCAAGCGAACCCCAATCGCTCGCCCACGCTCAACGATCAGATCGCTCACTTTCGACTCAAAATGAATGTCTACCCCAACGGACTCTAGATTCTCACGAATGGCCGTCACCACTTTAGGCAATCGATTGGAACCAATATGAGGACGAGCCTCCACAAGAATCGACTCCGGAGCACCGTGCGTCACTAAAATTTCAAGAACATCTCGAACCGAGCCGCGTTTATGAGAGCGTGTGTACAACTTACCATCGGAGTAAGTGCCGGCTCCCCCCTCGCCGAAACAATAATTGCTATCGGGATTAACAAGCCCATGCTGAGTGAGACCCTTCAGGTCTCGTCGCCTTGCTTGTACTTTTTTGCCACGTTCGAAGATCAGCGATTTGATCCCATAACGAGCCAGAGCGTGCGCGCAGAACAAACCCGCAGGGCCTGCTCCGATAATGATCACAGGATTTCCCTGCACCGTTCGCAGAGCAAAACGTTCGGGGTCAAACGGCATCGGCTCGCCGATGGTCAACAGCCACCGTACTCGCCGGCCTCGAGCATCCAGACTTCGTTTTTTTACAGAAAGTGCCGGAAGTTCTTCGGGCAAACAACCAAGCTTTTCAGCCACACGATCCCAGATAAGCGGCTCATCTTGTGATTCGTGAAGTTCAAAATAGAGTTCCAGTTCCGATTTCATCCAACCGCCTCTATTGCAAGTAACTCGCTAAAGCCTTGGCAGCCGCCGCTTCCGAAGCTTCTTTTTTGTTATGGCCCTCGCCGATCGCCACTTCTTGATGATGGATCAAGACGCGAACTCGAAATTGAGGCTGATGAGCAGGTCCGGTGACATCTACTAATTCGTAAATGGGAGCTAATGAATGTTTGGCTTGAATCAATTCTTGAAGTTCCGTTTTAGAACTTTTGATCGGAGCATTTAATTGGTCTGGGAGAGGACCCAGAAGGTGCATGGCCAATCGCTCAGCAGCTTCAAAATCTTGATCTAGATACGCAGCGCCAATCAGAGCTTCCACAACATCCGACAAGATAGATGCCTGCTGCACAGCTCCAGAGAGCCTCATCGCTTTCGCCACCCGCAAATAGCGACCTAAGCCAAGTCGCTCCGCGGCTTTGACCAAATTGGCCTGGCAAACATACAATGCCCGAAGCTGCGTGAGCGTACCCTCATTCGAATTGGGAAACTTTAGATAAAGATTTCGGGCTGCAATCAACCCGAGCACCGCATCGCCTAAAAATTCGAGACGCTCATTTTGAGAGCGATCCTCCAAGAAACTTCGATGTGTCAACGCTTGCTCTAATAACCGTGCATCGCGGAAGCAAAATCCCAATCTTTGCTCAAGATCGCTCACGCAACACCATCCGAATCGGAGAGCCTTTAAATCCAAAGGCCTCACGCAAGCGGTTCACCAGAAAACGCTCATAAGAAAAATGGACTCCCTCTTTGACATTCACCGAGAATAAGAAGGTCGGCGGAGCAACCGACACTTGAGTCCCATAGAAAAATTTAAGACGCCGACCCTGTACCATGGGGGGTTGATGACCTAAAACGGCTTGCTCCAACATTTTATTCACCTGCGAAGTAGGCACACGCTTCTTGTAGGTATCAGAAACTTCGATGGCCATTTCTAAAACATCAAAAATATGGCGACCCGTTTTAGCCGAAGCAAACAGAATGGGAGCAAAGCTCAAGAACGGCATTTTATCTCGAATGTGTTCCGCAAATCGATCCGCGCTGATCTCAAGATTTCGAGAAAGGTCCCACTTGTTGACAACGATGATGCAGGCTTTGCCCTTCTTATCAACGAAAGAAGCGATTTTAAGATCTTGCTCGGTAATACCGGCTGACGCATCAATCAAGAGCAAAGCTACATTGGCTCGATCTAAAGCCCCCAAACTCGAAGACACCGCCATCTTTTCCGAATCTTTGAAAATACTGCGCTTTCGGCGAATGCCAGCCGTATCGATCAAACGAAAACACCTTCCCGCGTACTCAATGCTTTCATCGACCGCATCTAAGGTAGTACCCGGAACCTCTGAAACCAGCAAACGCTCTTCACCCAGCAGTTTATTCACAAAGCTCGATTTTCCAGCGTTAGGCTTTCCAATCACCGCGACTCGGACCTCATGAGAATCCTTTTCTGGTTCGAGATACTCGCCGGACGGCCGAGGAAATAAGATTTCCAATTCTTCGAAGACAGCATCCAACCCTTGACCATGCGCGGCTGAAACAGCAAACAAGCGATCAAAACCAAGTTGATAAAACTCAACCGAAGCGGCTTTATTCACGGCACTCTCGGCCTTATTCACCATCAGGAATACAGGCTTTCGAGTCGCACGCAGTTGTGCAGCAATCTCGAGATCGCCAGGCAACAATCCAGCTTGGGCATCGAGCACAAAAAAAATAGCATCCGAATCCGCAATGGCACTTTCCGCCTGCTGACGAATCATCTTCATGATGCTTTCGTCGGAATCCAGTTCCAATCCACCCGTATCAATCAAGAGAAACGGACGTCCATCAAACTCAGCATCCGCGTATAAACGATCCCGCGTGAGCCCAGGCTCGTCGTGAACCAAACTGGCTCGACGACCCACTAGGCGATTAAAAAGTGTACTTTTGCCGACATTCGGTCGACCGATTAGGGAAACTGTCAGTGTCATACCGATACAACGAGAGGTTCTTCTGCAGACTCGGTTACCGACGCCGCATTCAAACGTTCCTTTTCTAGATTTTCTTTGGTTTTAATTTTAAAAGACGGCTTTTCACGAACCAAGGTATTTCCGGCCAGCAGACTCTTGATTTCTTCCCCTGCGAGTGTTTCATAGTCTAGCAAGGCGCGAGCAACCTTTTTCAAGACAACGACATGTGTTTCGAGTAAAGCTCTGGCTCGAGCATACTGTTCCAAGATCAAACGACGAACTTCAGCGTCAATTTCCTGAGCTGTTTGTTCGGAATATTCTGGGCCATTGGAGAAATCGCGTCCCAAAAAGACTTCACTTTCCTTGTGGCCATAAACGATAGGACCCATCTTGATGGACATGCCCCACTCACAAACCATTCGACGAGCCAATTCGCTGGCTTTTTCAAAATCGTTTCCAGCTCCGCTCGTCAGCTCACCGGAAGAAAGCTCTTCCGCGATTCGGCCTCCCAATAAGATCGCAATTTGGTTCTCTGCATAAGTCTTCGTCATGGAATAACGATCTTCTGTTGGAAGACTCATAGTCACTCCCAAAGCATGTCCACGGGGAATGATGGTGACTTTATGAACAGGGTCAACCTCTGTTCCAATCAGCAACGAAACCAACGCATGCCCTGCTTCATGGTGAGCTGTATTCTCCAGCTCTCGCTCCGCCATGACCATGGTGCGTCGCTCAGCGCCCATCATGATCTTTTCGCGAGCCATTTCAAAATCCAACATCGCTACTTTTTCTTTGTCGTGCCGAGCGGCAATCAAAGCAGCTTCGTTCACCAGGTTCTCGATATCGGCTCCACTCATTCCGGGTGTGGAACGAGCCAATACTTCAATATTGACATCCAACTCCAAGGGCACTTTCTTCGTATGCACTTTGAAGATAGCCTCTCGACCCAGCAAATCCGGCCTTGGAACCACTACTCGACGATCAAACCGGCCAGGCCTCAAAATCGCAGGATCGAGCACATCGGGCCGATTGGTCGCTGCAATAATAATCACCCCTTCGTTGGACTCAAAACCATCCATCTCCACCAGGAGCTGATTCAGGGTCTGCTCACGTTCGTCGTGACCACCCCCCATGCCTGCGCCACGCTGCCTTCCTACCGCATCGATTTCGTCAATAAAAACAATGCAAGGCGCATTCTTCTTACCCTGTTCGAACAGATCTCGGACTCGGCTTGCCCCCACTCCTACGAACATCTCAACGAAATCAGAACCGGCAATGCTGAAGAAAGGCACTCCTGCTTCACCCGCAATCGCTCGAGCCAACAAGGTTTTACCAGTTCCTGGCGGACCCATGAGCAAGACTCCTTTGGGAATCCGCCCTCCTAATTTTGTGAAACGCTTCGGGTCTTTCAAGAACTGGACAATTTCTTCCAGTTCTTGTTTGCACTCGTCTACTCCTGCCACGCTTGCGAAGGTGATTTTATCCTTCGTCTCGGGCACCATACGAGCTCGGCTTTTACCAAATGAAAACGCTTTACCGCCTCCAACTTGCATCTGCCTCATAAAAAAGAAGAGAATACCCATGATCAAAATCATCGGCAACCATTGCGCAATAAAGAACCAGAAACCACCCGCATCTTCGCTTTCAAAGCGGTATTGAGTCTGAAACTCTTGGTTGGCTTTCTTCAAGGCATTGAGAATCGCTTCGCCACGCTCACCGGTGGAGCGAAACCGTGTTCCATCTTTGAACTCGCCCGAAAATTGCTGACCCGCGACGGTGATTTCTTTGATTTCACCCTTTTCAAGGGAGGAAATCACATCTGAAAACGGCTTATCCATCGTATGCGCGACGTTTTGACTGAAATAGCTCCAGACACTAACGATAAACAGACAAAAGACCAACCAAATCAACAGTGTTTTCTGATACTGCTTCACGTTCCAAAAGCTCCTAAGTTTTTTAGTTCTACACTAACTAAGGTTAAGCCACAAGCCGGAGCTGTGATTCCGGCTGCTTGTCGATGTTTGGAGGCGATAATCTCGGCCATTTCGCCGGGTTTTCGAAGTCCGGTTCCTATCTCCACGAGAACACCTACGAGATTCCGAATCATTTTGCGCAAAAACGCATTTCCAAAAATATCGATTTGAATCCCCTGCTCGTTTGAAGTCAATCCAAGATGAAAAAGCGTCTTAACGGTCGTTCCGGCTGAACAGCCTCCTCCTTGAAAACTCTTAAAGTCGTGCGTCCCCAGACAAGCATCCAAAGCAAGGCGCATGGTTGTGAGATTGAGCTCGGGAACAATCTGCCAACTGGTTTGAGCATCGGGACCATTCAAGACATAGCGATAGTGCTTCCCCAACGCAGAACCTCGAGCGTGAACCGAAGGATCGACTTCGATAGCCTCTACGTTGACTAAACCGTTGCAGGGGCATTGCTGCAGACGGGCCAGAAATCCCGGAATATCTTCCAAGTTGGGAAACCAAAAAGTACCGATATTATGAAGCGCGTGGACACCTTTGTCGGTTCGCGCTGAAAAACAAAGCGCTTTGGGAGCCTGACCTGCACATTCTGTAATCCAGTCTTGCAAGGTACCTCCCGCTGTGGGAAGCCCTTTCTGAGGTTGAAGTCCATGAAAAAAATGACCGAAGTAACCGAATCGAACCATAAATTGAATGCGGGACATTGGGCGGAAGAAGAAGCTTGCACGCTCCTTCTGTCAAAGGGGTACCGGATCGTGGCTCGAAATGTCCGGTATAAAGTAGGCGAAATTGACATCATCGCCTGGGACAAAAATACGCTTTGCTTCGTTGAAGTGCGTTCTCGAAGCAACAAGAACTTCATGGATCCGAAGTTCAGCATTCAGAAAGCGAAGCAGATTCGGATCATTCGAAGCGCACAGCTCTATCTTCAAAAATACTTTCCGCGCCCTCCTCAATGCCGATTTGATGTGGTCAGCGTCATCGGCAATCCAGAAGAATCCGAATTTGAATTTATCCAAGGAGCCTTTGAACTGACGGAAACCGGATCGAAAGGCAGCCCTTGGAAAACCTACTGACAGGCTAAATCCGCCAAGTAGCCCCGGCCAATACTTCGATCGACGCTTCCAGCGTATTCCGAGTATTACCGCCGAACACAAAGCTTGGGGTTAGCGCGGCTTCAAGGCCCAGACTGAGGTCTCGAGAGACAAAATATTCGAAGCCCCCACTGGGTCGAAAGCCTAGATTGAAATGCCCTTTAAAACCATCCACGGTTGGAATGTAGAAAGACGGGGTTAGCGCGAAAGCCGCGAATGGGACCAGAGGTGTCTGTGCATGAATCCATCGATATTTGCCCCCAACTCCCAAGCCAAAGAGAACAGCCGATTCTCCAAAAGTAGGACGTATCGCGGCGGTCACACTCCATCTGGGAGAAAGCATGTATTCTCCTTCCAACCCAGCCAGAATATTCTGCCCAATCGTCGTGGCATCATCCCTCACAAAAGTGACCGAACGACCCAAAACGGCATGAAGCAACCAATCTCCGGGTTTATATTCATAAGACCAAGCGGAAAAAGCCAACAAACTGCAAAGCACCAAACGTTTCATTCTCTGAACTCCTCTTCAATCTCTAGCAAACGGTTGTATTTAGCAATTCGTTCGCTTCTGCACAAGGATCCGGTTTTGATATAGGCCGCAGCCGTTCCCACCGCCAGATCGGCGATGGTGGTATCTTCCGTTTCTCCTGAACGATGGGACACAATATGACGATAACCGGCTCGATTGGCCATCTGAATCGCCTGCAAAGTCTCGGTCAGCGTTCCTATTTGGTTTAACTTAATCAAGATCGCATTGGCAACTTTTTGTTCAATCCCTCTGGAGAGAATCTGAGGGTTGGTCACAAAGAGATCGTCTCCCACAAGCTGCAACGAGCTTGGCATCCGCTCAGTTAATTCCGACCATCCCTCCCAATCGTTTTCATCGAGCGGGTCCTCCAGGCTGATAATGGGAAACTGCTGGCAAAGATTCAGCCAATAGGAAATCATGAACGAACGATCCACATTCCCCAGCTCACGAAATTGATACAGGCCCGTTTGGCGGTTGTAAAATTCGCTTGCCGCGACATCCAGGGCTAAGGATATTTGCGATTGAGGTACATAGCCGGCTTCTTCGATGGCTTCTAACACCAGCGATAAAGCTTCCACACTCGAACCCACTTGGGGAGCGAACCCACCCTCGTCCCCAACCGAGATGCTCAGGCCTCTTGCTTTCAATATTTTCTTTAAAACCTGAAAAACCTCGGCTCCCGCGCGCAAAGCCTCTTTAAAAGAGGAAAAGCCATGCGGAACAATCATGAACTCTTGGACATCCAACGCGTTGTCCGCGTGCGCTCCTCCGTTCAGGATGTTCATCAAAGGCACCGGCATGCGAGGAGCCCAAGAGCCCAAGGTACGATACAACGGCAATCGTTGAGCCTCAGCGGCTGCACGAGCACTGGCTAAGGAAGCTCCCAAAATCGAGTTCGCGCCCAATCGAGATTTGTTGGGGGTGCCGTCCAGATTCAACAATCGCTGATCCACGGCTTCTTGATCGCGAGCATCCAACCCGATGCAAGCAGTGCGAATTTCGCCGTTTAGATGGCTTAAGGCTTTTTGAACCCCTTTCCCGAAATACCGTCCTGGGTCTTGATCGCGCAGCTCGAGTGCTTCGTGCTCGCCGGTAGAAGCACCGGATGGGACTGAAAATACACCGATCGAACCCTCTTCGAGAAAGACTTTGACCCGAACCGTTGGAAAGCCTCGGCTGTCCAAAATCTCAAGGGCTTGTAAATCAACAATTTTAAAACTCATAGCGAAGCTCCTAAACCAAAAGCAATCGAAGTATAGGTCACGGGGGACTTGGATTTCCAGATCGCGATTTGATCGGCTTTCAAGATAATCGACCATCCAGGGACAAAAGAGTAGCGTGTTTGAAAAGACCCCTCAAGGCCTCGTAAAATCGGCAATGCATTGGCCTGCAATTTAAATTCCCATTTTTCACCCATGATCCGAGCTCCCACTTCCAAACCAAGCTGCAGATCATGCCGATTAAACGAAGGAATCGAAGCGTGACGGCTTCGAGAACCCCAATAGAAGTAGCCGAGTTTAGGCCCCACAAACACTCCCGAATGCCATGAAAATGGGTAAACCGCGTTGAAAGTATAGCGGTATTGCTGGTTCCAAACTTGCTCTTGGCGAACCTGAAAAGCCGAAGAACCGAACGAGAATCCACTGTTCAAGCGAAGTCTAGGCTGCCATTGAAACTGCAAATCCAATTGAAAGCCTGGATACAGTTTGGTTGATAACTGATCGTTCCAACGTTCCAAACTCGCAGAACTTGTTCCTTCGATCTTCCAGGATTGATGAACGGATAAAATAGATCCAGAGCTTAAAGGCAGCAGCGCCTCACTCGGAATCGGAATCTCTGAGGCTTTTTCTTCTGGCTGCTCCTTAATCGAGGTGTGCTCCAATAAAACAGCAGGGGTGCCAAGTTCTCGAGGTGGCTTTTTATCCATGGAGAGTATTTTGATCAATTCACGAACAAATTGACTCGGTACCGCCTCTTTGTTCTTGAGCGTCACGCGCTGAGTCAGCAGAGTTCGACCTTCTTGAGTGCGCGCTTCCAAAAGGTCAAACTTCATTCGAATACGAGCATCCAGCTTGGGTTCGGAACAATTTTTGAGAAAAACTTGCTCGTTTGAATACAAAGCCAATTCAACTTGCTCCAGCGTACGAGAAATACCGCATATTCCAACTTCGTAGTGAGCTTTTGCCTGGACTAAACCTGAAATTAAGCAGGTTGCAAGCCACCCCTTCAGCATTCTAAAACCTCAAATTCTAAATCGAAGCTTTAAGCGTTCAATCATTTTAGGACCGACGCCCGAAATTTCCTCCAAATCATTGAAACAGCGAATTCCCCCTCTTTTATTCCGAAATTGTAAGATTGCTTTGGCGGTTTTTAAGGATATGCGAGGGACTCGCATCAGATCTTCCAACATCGCTGCATTAATCTCAATCAAAGGTACCGATGGGGTCGGAAGCGGAGCTAATTGCTCGCGTGAGAACTGGCCTATACCAGCCAACAGCAGACACCCGATTACCCATGCAGGGGCTTTATGAGGATATTTGAAACGAGAGGTCGGCCTGAAAAGATTCAACCTGGTTTTGGCTAGAAGCGCAGATGCAATCCGGTTCCCAGGCCCCAAGTCAGTTGCAGACCTTTTCCCGTATCGTAGTCGCCGTTGTAAAGACCTGCAAGGTTCGTATGGCTTTCTACAAAGAAAGCGATATGGCGGGATAAGTTAAACAAGAATCCAACCGACGAAGTGATATCCAGTCGGAAATAATCCAAGAGATTCACCGCAATCTGTGAACCCATATAAGCTCGTACCCGCTCCTCGGCTCCAAAATAATAGCGACCCCCCAATGCAAGAGCGAAAGAATCGAGCAACGAAGGATCTGCGTTCAGGCAAACTCCCGAAAAACCATAACGCCCTCCGAAAATGAGTTCAAAATTAAACACAGGAGCATACGTCAGCTCAAGCTGAATGGGCACGAACCAGCCCGCACTCAAATACTTCGAATAATCTGAAATTGTTTTTTGATTGGCCGGCATCACGTCGATCCGTGCCAAGTCAGCCGAGGAACGATTTGCCGCGTTGTCTACAGCGCTCAGATAGCCACCGCCCAATCCAGTTAAACGCAAACCCCAGCGGTTTTTAAGGATGAAAGGAGCTGGTAAACGAAGCGTACTTTCAGCGTGCTGTGGCTTCGGTTTTAGATGAAGTGTGCGAAACGAATCAACAGAACTTTCTGAGGCGATGCGGTCTGACCCTTGGATCGCAGCAAAGGATGAAAAAGAAGAAAGCAGAGATAGAATGGCCAACGCTCTTAAACGCATGACGCACATTCTAATCCCTGCTTGCGATGAAGTCATCCGCTATTTGCCGGATCACCAACTGGACTTGGTAACACCCGGTAAAAGTCCGGCTAGAGCCATCTCACGGAAAGCAATTCGATTGAGTTTAAATTTTCGGTAGACCGCTCTCGAAGCTCCTGTCGCCTGACAACGACGGGTAAGTCTCGATGGAGAGGAGTCACGTGGCAATTTATTGAGCTTCAATCGCGCAGCGAGCCTCTCCTCGTCCGACAAATTCGGATTGATTTGAGCAACCTTCAAAGCTTGACGCTTCTCGTTGTTCAAACGAATCAATTTTTCGCGCTTTTCCTCGCGTGCCAGCTGACAAGTACGTGCCATGTATATCCATTACTCCTAAATGAGATGGTGATCCTAGCTCAATGAAATCCAGATGGCAAGAGAGATAAGCAACCGGCAAATCCTGCTCCGCCAAAATAGCCCTGAGCTCACAATAACCAAAAGCCATGCAAACAGGTCAACAAAATCATGAAGAGACATTACTGGATCGTGCCGCAGAGGGAGATGAAGGAGCCTTTGCTGTTTTGTATCGAAGATACCAAGGGCAGATTCAAGCATTTTGTGCGCGCATGTTGAATGGGAACGGAGATTCAGAAGATGCCACTCAACAAGTCTTCATGGAAGCCTGGCGTTCTTTGCATCGATTTGAAAGACGTTCGCTTTTTTCAACTTGGCTGACTCGAATCGCGATCCATACCTGTTTAAGTCTTCTCAGAAAAACCAACAAAATTAAATTGCACCGGGAAGACAGTCGTGTTCATCCGGATCGATACACCGAATTTTTGTGGCGAGATTCTGAACCTGGCCTGGAGCAAAAATTCCATCAAAGGGCTCAACGCAAAGCCGTAGATGAAATTTTAAACCGCCTCAGCGAAAAGAAAAAAACAGTAATCATGATGTCCGATGTTCAAGGAATGACGGCCCCTGAAATTGCCGGTGCTCTTCAAATTCCAGACGCCACGGTTCGTACCCGTCTATTTCATGCTCGACGCGAATTTATTCATGCAATCCACTCCAATTCGCACTATAAAGAGTTACTCGGTGACTAATTCAAGACATATCAACCCGGCTTTCTCTTTAGCAAAAACCATCACACTCGCTTTTTTTCTCATTGCACTTATTCTCGCAGGGAGTTGCCACCGTTCCTCAAATGCTCACGATCTTCCAGAACTGATCCAGCAACTGCAAAGCGCAGACTCTCATAAAGCTCGAAAAGCGCTCGTTATTCTGACTCGCTTGGGAGATCCCAAAGCACTTGATGCGGTTATTGCTTACTCCGAAGGAAAATCTCCTGCACTGCGTATTCAAGCGATTTTAGCGGCCAGACAATTTAAGAGCCCAAGAGCCCTTCCCTGGTTATTTGTGCTGGCGAACGGGCATCCAGATGAAAACGTTCGCCATGCCGCCCAAGAAGCTTTGTCTTGCTTAGAACGCCAAGATGGTGCATAAGAGGGCATTGTCGGGGTGTAGCTCAGCTTGGTAGAGCGCCTGCTTTGGGAGCAGGATGTCGCAAGTTCAAATCCTGTCACCCCGACCAACTTTGTATTCTCGAGCGCCCTTAGCTCAGCTGGATAGAGCACCGGCCTTCTAAGCCGGGGGTCACACGTTCAAGTCGTGTAGGGCGCACCAAATGACCCTTTGCTAGAGCTTGTATCACTGAAACATCATCATTGCTCATGATGCAAGAGGCTTGGGCATCCAAGTGGTGGCCCTTTCAGTTTCAGATGCCTGAACCCGTACACAAAGAAAGCCGATTAGTGTTTTGTCCCTGAATGGTGTCTGTGGTGTGCCCAAAGCAACTTGGGAGACAATATGGGACAAGTATTTCATGGATGCGCCAGAACAGCAAAGGCGGTGCGTCGAGAGACACAAAATAGTTAAACGAGCCTAGCACCGCCTGCAAGCCGATACTGTCCGAACGTTAAGACGATTGCCAAATGAAAGAGGCAAGATTCTGTAGAAGATGTTTCGATGGGTCCTAAAAAGCGTCTATCCACTGTTTTGCGCCCAGAACAGGAAGCTGCCATTGTAGCGGTTCCATAGACAAACGCTATTACCTTTGGATGACTGCCTTTCAACCAAACCATCACAATCTCGGTTTACTGATGTTGCTGGCGTTTCTGATTGATCAGCTTTCAGAGCTATCGGATAAAAGCTTTCAACGAGCGAAAGCGTCTGCGAAGAGCTATCGCGTTTCATGGGAATAGGTGCGGGCTGTTTTTAAGTTTTTTATGCTGGAGAGCTTTGAAGGTTTTGTATTTGAAAATCCTACCGGAGCATCGGTACAACGGCAGCTGAGGGTGTGCCACAATCTATTCTGGCTGGTAATCTCCTTTTTTGGGATCTAGGGGCGGTTTATTCTCTCGTAGCTTGAATTGGTCAAAATGAGGTATTTTTCTCAAAAATAACCAGTCTAGAATCTTGTGCTGCCTGAAAAAAACCGTTTTCACCTGCAACATAGCCTCGTCTATCAAAGGGGGATTACTCTGATTAAAAAGAGAAAAAACTGCTTTGATGGTCGGTGTCCACACCTGAGAAAGATAAGCAGCGGAATTACAGAACGCATAAGAATTCGAACTCTGTGTCATCCAACCGATACCTGTTGCCTGATCCTTTACAAATTTCTCATCAGCATACCGAAATTTCGTATAGCGTTCGAGCGGAGCAGTTCTTTGGGGACCACGAACACAACGAACATTCATATCTCCGGGATAGTGCGAAGATATTGATCGCGTTTGCGGCTGAACGACTAGCACCTGATCAGTAGGCTGAAGACTGGAGGAAGAAATAACAAGCACGCTCTCGTTACTTGAAAGTGAAGTGAAATAATTCTCGTTAATAGCAGGTGCATTAACATAATCGAGCAAAGACTGAACCTCATGCACCGTTGGTACTCGCCAGTCTGAAATAGCCATTTTTAAACAAACTCACGCAGTTTTTATTAGCCAAATTTACAGTAGATATCTTTAAAAATCCAGCTTCTAAAATTAAATTTGCATAAGCATCAATAACCGTATTATCGTTTCCAATTTGATAACGGTCTGTTTGATTGGCCGCGTCACCATAAGCTGCAATTAGCCAAGGCCTAAAAGACTCCGACCATACAGCTACAGAACTCAAAAAAGAAAAAATTTAATATCTCATATTATTTTAATCATTTATCTGACTCAAGAGCGGACTAATCGAACACGTAAATTTAGCTCACGAGAGCCATTATCAACACGTTCTTCATGATCAGATTCAACTCCAAAATCAATGTACCAGATATGTTCATCATAACTTCTGTTGTTGACCAAAAGCTATTGGCTAATAAACTCTCTTCCAAACCGTCATCAAAATCTTCGTTCAACACATCTCTCTGGCGATAAAGCGCCTCTAACTCCCAAAGTGTTGGCAATCGCCAACCCTCAGCAGCTCGACTGGCTGCATAAGCCTGAGCCTCTTCAAAGCTCATCATTGCCGAACCGGCCTGATTTAACTCCCACTCAAGAGTTGGAACTTCGAGCTCTCGAGGACCTGTATACCAATCACCGAGATCTTCTAGCGGATTTACTCGCATTGCTAAGGTCCTGACTGAGCTCTGAAAATTTAATTCTCCTCTTGGCACACCAAATATCATACCAACTCCACTGCTCCCCATCATCTGACCAAAAACTAAAGGTGAAACAAGAAACAAGAAAATACCTCTTTGAATCACATTACTCGCGCTCCATTCTTTCAACTTTAGTACAACAGAACGACAGAAAAAATTAAAACATCTCATGTTTTTCAACTCCTTTATCTAAAAACAGGCTACTAACGGGACACGAAAACGAAACCAGTGTCAAGGGGCCCTGCACGGTCAAACCAAACTCCAAATCAACATACCAAACATCAACAGATTTACAACTTGCCCAGTCACTAAGGCGTGTCCTCATTTCATTTTCCTAGAGTGTGTCCTCAATTTGAGTTTGGCTAAAATTGGAGGCTAAGTTTCGTATCCGTTCGAAATATCGTGCAAGAACCGCAATCGACAAAGGTTTGAGACTCTGATTCTATGGAAATTCGAGGATTTCTACATGGCTCGTCGATTTTTAACCGATTCAACCTGGCATCAATGACAAACCGTTCTCAAAGAAAAAGGTTGTTATCAATCTAAGAATGGACGCAATGTCATGGAAGCTATTCTATGGAAGCTTCGAACTGGGGGACCGTGGCGCGATGTCCCTCAAGAATTTTTCGCCTGGAAAACCGCATTTAACCGCTTCAATCGATGGGCCTCCAAAGGGCTTTGGGAAGCATTTTTTTTGTCCTGCGAGGCGGAATTGATCCGGAGTGGGTATTCATCGATGGAAGTGACATCCGCGCTCACCAGCATGCGAGCGGAGTTCAGCACGGTGCCAAACGAGCGATTGGACTTTTGAGAGGAGGACTTACCACAAAGATTCATTTGGCCGCCGATGCACATGGAAATCCAATCGATTTTGAAATCACTGGGGGTGAAGCACAAGACGCAACCGTCGCCCATAAAATCATCAACCAGGCCTATGGAGCCGAGAACGTAATTGCTGATAAGGGCTATTCAGATGAAATTCGGCAACATATCCGAAATCGAAGTGCAATACCGATCATTCCGCGCCGTTCGAACAGTATAAAACCAAATCCAGAATTTGACTCGCATTTGTACAAGCACCGCCATCTTGTTGAAAATTTATTCGCGAGACGGAAGCACTTGAGAGGTATTGCGACTCGGTTGAGAAATTACCTCGAAACTACCGGGCAATTGTTTATTGGCCTGTTCGATGATTGGGTTGAAGTTAGGACAATGAAATGAGGACACGCGCTAGAGCGGTTCCGAATTGACGCGATCAGTGAAGTCTGATCTATGAAACTTGAGAGGGTTTCAGATGGGTTATTCACTTGATTTAAGATTGGCCGCAGTTGAAGCATATAGTTCTGGACGTGGAAACAGAGAAGGGCTTTGCAAGCTTTTTAAAGTTGGCACGGCAACACTTGGCAGATGGCTCAGAAGCACACGAGAGCGAGGTAACCCACAGGCACTCCCAAGAGGCAGAGGAGCAAAAAGACGCATGGGTGAAATCGGAGAAATAATTCTTCAAGCCTTCTTGAACAAAATCCAGATGCCATTCTAAACTGAATTGGCTGCTGAATATTCGGCCATTACATAATTACGCCGATGAGCAAGAGTATCATTGATGACACACTTACCTGGCTAAATATGACTCGAAAAAAAGCCATTTTCGCTATCGAACGCCACAGCGAGCGGGAGCAAAACTTTTGTTCTTGCCGCCCTATCATCCGGATCTCAATCTAATCGAGAAGTTATGGTATTGACCCCGAGTTCTGCTGAGTGCATGAGACCCTCTTAACCACGTTGAAAAAGGATAACGCTTGTCTGACATGTAGGCTCTTCTCCAACGATGGCTTCAATAAATTGGCTAACCAAATGAGCATTGGGAGGACATTTGTTGATTAGCTGCTTATTTCTCAGATTCTGATCCTCATGAACGAAAATATCAAGACCATTCAAGCATCGAATATTAATTTGAGGGAATCACCCAGGAGCATGCCAATAGATGCAAGCACCATTGTCAGCAGACATTCGCCAAAGAGTTGTAGAGGTTTATTAAGCCGGACAAGTGGATTCTCTCCGATATTCGGCAGTTAGAAGCTCGAACGATTTCAGATTTTACAGATGCCATTCAGTTTACCAGAGCAAATATTTCTTTCATAAACGATTATAGACGTTTTTATAATTGTTTATATTCTATGTAAATAATCAATTTTACGTCGAAATTTCTGTGTCCTATTCCATGCAAATATTCATTTTTCAACGAATTGGGTCATTTTCTTCTCTTTCCAATCTAATTCTAGAACCCGATCAAATAACATCCAGTTCTCCTCGTTAGATGAGAATTAATTTGCCATTGAAACTGCAAAGGAGTAAGTTGAAAGTAGAAGTTTCGTTTTTAGAGATTTGATTTGCTGAAATACGATAGTTTCCTTCGTATAGGTTGAGTCAATGTGTAAGTGGCTTGTTGGATTTTTGTGGTGGAGATATTTATGGTATTTGAGATCAGCTGTAGGAAATTTTTAAAGGATCTTGCGAACTTTCTTTTTTTAGGTTCTGTTTGTTTGTCTCCGGTTTTAGCAAAAAATTCAAGAATGCAGAATAATTTAAATAACATGGCGGATGGAAATTTGTCTGCTCATCGTGAAGATATAGAATTATATCTCAATTTTTTTACAGATCTTAATAAATTTTATTCCTTCTATGATGGAAAAAATGACAATCAGACCGGCTATTTCGTCCCTGCCAATATTGAACTTATTTACACTCAATGGTCTGGAAATAGAAGCGATATACAGATTTTATTAGGAACAGTATCACCTACTTTAGATAGCTTTTCAGAAGCTGCTTTTTGGAAAAATTCAGCTTCTTATAACACTGCTTCAGATCTTTTTTCGGCAGCAGAACGCAATGTTAATGAATTTACGACAATGTTTCGTAACATTTCTTCTCAAGTTCCAGGAGCTCAAGTCTCGTTTGGTCCTGGAGATCAATTTGCGATGAAGTCGTTAAATAGTCTTGAAGATAAAATACAACGCATGACAGATGCAGGTCGTACGAATCCCGTGCAGTGGGTTAGTGATGCATTAAGAGGCACAATTATTGTCAATACTCCGACGCAAATGGCTCAAGTGGTGAGTTTATTGAACAAAAACTTTCCAGGAAAAATAATTTTCAGCAATAAATTTAATGAGGCTCCTTACAAAACTGGGTACGTTGGTGTTCATGGTGGAATTTTATATCAAAATGCCGATGACTCAATTTTAGCTGAAATGCAAGTGCATTTTTCTAACGTGATGGACGGTGGAATGGATTGCCCGAAAGAATATGCGCATGGGATGTACGAAAAGACGCGAGCATTAGCAGGGCAGCCAGATGCAGCTTCTGTAGTTGCACGTGGTAATGCGGCACAGATGATCGTATATCTTTTTGCTATGAATCGGATAGCGAAGGGAATCATTCCACAGCCAGATCCAACAACAGCACCACTCTTTCTTAACAATGATGAATCATTAAGTGTGGCTCATGATAGCCAGTATGTATACCGCTATGACTCCAGTATGTTGACTCGGTCGGCTCCCATAAATGGAACTCAAGGGTTTTTTGCCCCTTTGACAACTCTAGAGGTCTTTAATTTAACAACAAACGCGTGGACCCCAATTACAGATCCTGAGATACAGTTGGTATATGAAAATATGCTAGAGGAATCTGGAGACACAATTTCCGAGAACACAGCTAATCAGATCATTCAAGCTCTGATACTCACTAGAGGAACTAATTCTTGTGAAGGAGCCAGTGGATTTTTCGAGTGCAACTGGTATTGGTTTTTAGGCGGAGGGCTTGTAGCTACTGCTGCAGGAGTTGCTATTTTTCAGTGGAAATCGAGAATTTCCTTATCAGATGGATTTCAGCGCATTTAAGTATAATTTAGACATCGGTATCAAGTCTATATTTTTGGTTACTTTTTTGATTCTTATTGGAGGATAATTTATGTTGATTTTTCGTTTTTCAAACGGTGCTTTTGTTTCTTTTTTATTAGGCGTTTATGGGGTATTGGCACAACCTCCTCGCTCTCCTCATCCTGATTTTGCTCCTCGTCCTTCAGTAACGTGTCTGAAGTTTCCTGAGGTTGACGATTCTATTAGTCAAACGACAGCTATTGATCCAGTGAATTTAAATGTTAAAGTTGATACACTGTCTCAAGATTTTATCTGCTTTAATAATTATTTTTCAAGTCCTCAAAGCGATTTCAATTCGAATCAGGGACAACCTCTTAGTTATACGCTGGTTTTATGTGACAACAACTGGCATCCAATCCCTGGATGGACTGTAAATCAGGCATCTGGCTGGGTTACTCAGCAAAACAAGCTCCAGCCTTATTATGTGAGCTTTGCTCCGAAAAATTCTTCTCACCTGGGAGTATATCCCTTTGCAGTAATTGCAAGTAATGGAACAGCCAGCGTAAATGCTACATTCGTTGTGAATGTCTTTCAGTTTCAAGATTCGCGAGACTACGTTATTGACTGGCTGAATACTTGGATAGGTGCTGCTGGTGTGCTCGGAAGTGTTGGCGTTTCAAGACAGGCTTTTGATTCGTTAAAAGAGGATAAGTTACTAAAAACAGAAAAATGGGGTGCAATATCTTGGGCACTAACAGGCTTCATAGGAGGTGGAGCTATTGGAGCCCCACTTGGTTGGCTCGGCGAGCTTGGTGCTCTTCTCTATTTCGATAATAAAAAATCTGTTTATAATTTTGGTTCAGTAGTTATGGGTGCTAGCACGGCATTGGCAGGATTTATAGGGGCTTTCTTTTTATATAAATCTTATCAAAAATCAGCTATTCCTGTTGCAGGCAGTGCTGTTCCCCTAAATTCGGTTCCGGTTGATGTTCAATAGTTTAGAGGCTATTGAGATACCCAATTGACAAAAATGTTGATCGTGATCAACAGTTCGTATGAAACGCGATTATCCGATCGATATGACCGAAAACAATGGGCCGTAGTTTTGAAGCTCTTTCAAGAGCTTCATCTTCATGGTGGGCGGCCTTGCAAGCACTCAAGACGGAGCATGCTCGATGCCATATTCTATATTACTCGAACAGGATGCCAGTGGCGTCTCTTGCCACATGATTCCCCTTGGGACTCGGTTTACGAGAATTTTCGCCGCTGGGAAAAAGTCGGTTTTTTAAAGAAATTGCACGATACCCTTCGTTTGATGCTGACCAGGTTCGAACACCTGTGAGACTAGCGGAATAAAAAAAGAAGCTCTATTTGGAAGTTATGAACACAAACCAAAAGGAGCCTCTTTTATGCAGATGAAACACCTACACGGTCACCAGACCTATCAGATAAACAAGCTTCGCATAAGCCCTAATAATCCAGTGGCTCTGAAAAGATGGAATGCTTTAGAACGTTTCGAGCGAGCTCTTTGCAAAAGGCTTTCCAGTGGAGATGCCGCTCAGATTGTTGGAGTCTCCAAAGCCACTCTCTATCGTTGGAAGGCTCGAAAGACGGCCAATCTTCAATCGTTGATCCCGAAGAGCCGACGTCCCTGCTCTTTGCGGAAAACGAAAGTACCTCATGAGCTCAGAACTCGTATCTTAGAGCTTCGTCGTGAACACCCTATTGAGCAGTTGGAAAAAGAAATGCGTTCTTAGAAAGCCGATGATTTGTATCCGTGAGATGCAGCCGCAGCGATCCCCGGCAAAATAAGTTATGGCCTTTAGATAGTGTCTGGGTTCAACCGCAATCCCCGCCGAAGCAAAGGGGGGCGATCTTCACCGACCCATACGGGTTGTGAGCCGACTTCGTTCGTGACAACAGCTACGTGAAATGGAAAAATGTGATGTTGTCGTGCTGGGAGCGGGAATCACAGGCCTGGCTCTCGCCTATTTTCTCAAGGATCAGTGCTCGGTTCGCGTCTTAGAAGCAAAATCCTTGCCCGGTGGAGTCATCCAAACCATTCAAGCAGGGTCTTTTCTTTTAGAGTTAGGACCCGATTGCTTTATGAATCAAAAACCATGGGGGCTCAATCTTGCTCTCGAACTCGGCCTTCAATCCGAACTCATCGAGAGCAACGAGGATCAGCGGCGTGTATATGTTCTTAAAAACGGCCAATGGATCGTTTCAAACCATGAAGACAAATCCGTCACCGAGTTTCTAGGCAATCGTCTGCGCTCTGGAGTGAACCCAAACGCATTTTTGAGTTTCAAAAAAGGCATGCAAACGTGGACAGACGCATTGGCTCGAGAACTGGGAGCGCGTTTGCACTTAAACGAAGCGGTCACAAGCTATGCTCTCGATCAATCAATCATTCATTGCCGTTCTGGAGCTTCCTTCTGCGCTCGTCGGATCGTTTCAACGCTACCTGCCGCTGAGACCGCGCGATTATTGGGGGTCGATTGGTCATTCCTGGAAACCACTCACACCCACTCACTGTATCTTGCCTACCCAAAATCCGCCTTTCGAAAACCCTTGGACGCTTTTGGACTCATTGTCCCAGCGGCTGAACATCAGGCTTTCAGCGCCGTTACATTCACATCCACCAAATTTAACGATCGCTGTCCTACCGACACCCTTTTATTCCGAGTCTTTACGAAATCTGACGCTCAACGAGCTCAACGAGATTTCGAGTCCGTTTTTGAGCCCTCCGCAGCTCCTTGCTTGGTTCGAAATTTTTCTTTGACTTATGCCAATCCCCAATATCCAGAAAATCATTTTGAGCAAGTCGCGCAAATCGAAAGCATGCTGCCGCACGGCTTTCAAATTGCGGGAAGTCCTTACCATGGAGTGGGAATCTCAGACTGTGTCTTGAGAGCCAAAGAGCTATCGGAAAAGATATTGAAATCCAATTGACTCAGTGAGATAAGACACAGATGGGATTACTTCAACGATTTTGGACAATGCTTAAGTCTCAGCTCAACTACTGGATTGGAAAAGCAGAAGATCCCGAAAAAATGCTGAATCAGACTCTATTGGATATGCAAGAGCAATTGATGACGGCCAAACGTCAGGTTGCGATTGCCATCGCGGATGAAAGACGGCTGATTCAGCAATACGAACAAGAAAAGCAGAATGCCGAAGACTGGGAGCAGCGAGCCATGCTCGCCGTGCAACAAGACAACGATGGCTTAGCCTCTCAAGCGCTCGAGCGACAAGCCGAGCACCTCAAGCTTGCCGCCGGTTTTGAAGAAAATTGGCGTGCTCAAAAACAATCGGTTGATCAATTGAGAGAAGCTCTTTCTGGGCTGAATCAACGCATTGTTGATGCTAAACGCCAAAAGAATCTTTTGATTGCCCGTGCCAGAAGAGCGGAAGCCCAGAGAACGATTACAGAAACCATGACCGGACTCGGTCGAAATAGCGCACTCGACACCATGGCTCGGATGGAAGAAAAGATTAATCAAATGGAGGCCGAAGCAGAAGCCACCTCGGAACTTGCCGGTGAAATCGGACACGATCCTCTTTTGAACGAATTTAAAAAGCTCGAACCCGTTAAAACCAGCAACGCTTTGTTGCAACTCAAAGCAAAAATGGGAATTCTCTCTGCCACTCCAGAAATTAAGCAGCTGGAAAGAGCAGAGGTTCGAGATAAATAAAGATCTTAGCCACGCAAAGACGTCATCGATATCGATGACGAAGCAAAGCTTCAATTTGAACGTTTTAGGCCTTGAGTGAGACCCTAATGAGTGTCGATTCAGTTACGCGATGTCGCCGCTGCTTTTTGCATCGGCATAGCTTCGGGACTCGCAGGAGGTGGGTTAGCTCTGCTTTTGCGTTTCGTTCAGCATAAATCCTATGCTTACGATTCAGGTTCATTTCTTTACGGAGTGGAGCAAGCAACTCCCGAACATCGCATCATCACGATGTTTATTTGCAGCCTTTTAGCCGGAGTGGGCTGGTGGCTCTTTAAGCGCTTTCGCTTAATCGATATTCTTCTGCAGATTGTCACCGTAGGCATGGGCTCTCCTTTAGGTCGAGAGAAAGCACCTCGAGAGCTCGGCTTATTATTCTCGGAAATTCTCACGAAACGTTTTGATATTGAAGCAGAAAAAGCGAGCTTTCTTCACTCTTGTGCTGCTGGAGCGGCTCTTGCCGCCGTCTACAATATTCCTCTTTCAGGAGCACTCTTCTCCATCGAAGCAATACATAAAAAATGGAAAATCTCTTATTTGCTCGTGGCTGTTTTACTATCCGTGATCGCTGTCCACGTTTCCTATCTTTTGCTCGGAGATGAACCGGCTTACCGTTTCCCATCGGTTTCGCTGTCTGCATCCTTAATGGGATTTGCGCTCGTATTTTCGCCGATCGTATTTCAACTGGGAAAACTATTTGCCAAGGCCAGCGATTGGTGCTCTCAAAACGCTCGGGATGATTGGAAAACCGTTCCTCTTTGTCTCCTGTTTTTCACTTTGCTCGGTGGGCTATCAACCTACTATCCATCGGTACTCGGCAACGGAAAAAGCCCTGCGGAGCTTGAATTTGACAGTCATATCGGTTTTTTCTACAGTTTAGGTCTGGTGTTGCTTCGCGTTTTAGCCCCATTATCCGCAAGCTACGCGGGCGCACAAGGAGGAAACTTAACCCCTGCGTTCGCCAACGGTGCCCTCTTCGGAGGAATCCTGGGAAGTGCCTGGCTTCATCTTTGGCCAGGCAGTTCCATTCATGCATTTGCACTGGTCTGCGCTTGCGGTTTTTTAGCAGCCTCTCAAAATTTACCCCTGACAGCGCTCGTCATGGCGCTGGAGTTTACCGATACACGGCTGGAAATGCTATTCCCTCTGGCCATTGTCACGCTTAGCGTACCACTAAGCCGTCAATACTTGAGATAACAGACACCTTAAGGCTTGTTCTCTGAACTGGCTATCTATGTTAAGCTGACCTTTCATGACGCGCATTGTTGGAATCGATCCAGGTTCCAGAAAGGTTGGAATTGGTATTTTAGAGCACCACGCTCAGACTCGCAATGTGGTTGTGCTCCACCATCAAGTGCTTCGGCTGGATTTATCAACAGAACTCCCCGCTCGTCTGTCGGAACTGAGTTTTCGCCTGCAAGAAGTACTCAACGAGTACAAGCCCGACCGAGCCGTTTTGGAAGACGTGTTTGTTGGTGATCACGCCCGTTCAGCGTTAATTCTCGGACAGGCCCGCGGCGCCGTCCTTGCGGTTTTGGGTCTTCATCGCACCCCGGTCACCAGCATTGCCGCACGACGCGTCAAGCAAATCATTACCGGCCAAGGAAACGCAACCAAATTGCAGATGGGAGAAATGGTCCGGGTCTTGCTGAAGCTCCCTAAAAGACCCGCGGAAGATGCCTCGGATGCGCTGGCACTTGCACTGACTTACATCCATTTTCCAGTAAACGCGAGCCTTGCACTGACGGATCAGCCCCCAAAGACCTCCATTCGAAAAGGCTTGTACGAACTTGCAAAATCTCAGGGTTTGGTTGCTTAGTTTGGTGGAGCCAGGCGGGATCGAACCGCCGACCTCATGAATGCCATTCATGCGCTCTCCCAGCTGAGCTATGACCCCACAAGCAGTGTCCCTCCTACTTTGTTTTTCACTTGCAATCAAGACCCAATCACGAAGAATTCAATCGCAAGGTTATGCTCCCTGTTTGGAAAAAAGCCGAAACGGTCAAGAATTAGGGTGGTTTTGGCAAAATTCTTCGCTAGCCCCACGCACTAAGCGAACTCGACCGAGGTTGTAGTCGTTATCGTCGCCAACATCACCATTCTCAAAATCACAGTACCAACGAACGCCATCTTCGCCAATAACAAACGTGTCGGACCAATACCACGCCTGATCGTCATTTTTCCCTAGCACAGTGCGTTGCTGATAGAGCGCTTCTAACTCCCAAATCGTCGGCAATCGCCACCCTGCTGCTGAGCGGCTCGTTGCATAAGCCTCCGCCTCTTCAGAATTCATTCCTTTCAAATTCCTCCCATCCAATTCCCACTCTAGGGCAGGTACTTCCATGGGCTCACGCGGCCCCGTATACCAGCCATCTGCTCGTCTGAGCGGATCCACGGATATTGGCTGAGTCTGAGCCACATGAGCGACTCCCCTCGCGTTCGAAGCTTCCATTAGAACGATAGCGCGCACTAAGCGAACTCGAAAAGCTTCTGAAACATTAGCACTGCTACTGCGAACAGCACCAGCCTCGAGATACCAACGAGCGCCCTCATAACCGACGACCCCTGTTTCGGACCAGTACCCTCCTTTATCCTCATCTTCTCCCAACACACGACGCTGCAAATCAAGCCCCTTCAATTCCCAAATCGTCGGCAATCGCCACCCTTCTGCCGAACGACTCGTTGCGTAAGCTTGCGCCTCTTCAAAAGTCATTCTTTTCAGACCCTTTCGATCAAGTTCCCATTCGAGGGCAGGCACCTCATTGGACTCCCGTGGTCCAAGGTACCAGCTTCTTGCCTGTTTAAGCGGATCCACCGATATCGCCTCCGTACGAGTGACATGAGCGGCGGCATGGTCTGAGGTCCCTTTGGTCGAAGTCTCTGGTTCGACTTGAGAGGCTTGATGCATCTCTACAACTAAAGACTTTGACGGAGCCGATGGCTCACTCATGCCAGGAACCAGATGCAGGTTCGGCACCGAGTGAGGACCCTTAGCAGCAGGCGAAAATAGCTCACCCACTGCTGGCTGCGTTAGATCCAATCTAGCCTTCCAAGCTCCTGTCTTCTGAAGCTTTTCGGGTAAGGCGCCCAGCTCGATCAATCGCAAAAGCTCCTCTTCAGCCGCCAAAGCCTCTGAAGATTTGCCTATCTGGCTCAGTCTCTGAATCTCTTGCCGCAATTCTTTCATGCGCTTGCGCCGTTGAGCCATCTGTTCGATGTAGTCATCGCCGATGCGAGTCAGCGGCACCCAAGCCGAACTCAGCAAAAGAGGCTTCACCTCCTGAACGCTGTCTCGGATCTGTTGACCGATTCGCATCGCTTCAGTTCGAGCATCTTGCAACCAGACAGGGCGACGCCCCAACAAATTCCAAGCTAGTAAATTTGGAGATAGGGCAAGAACAAAAAAGATAGAAGCAAAGATTAGATTCATAACACAAATACTCTCCTCTCATTGATGAAGCAATTGGAAACCTATTCCCTATGCTTCTATGTTAGGATTGTAAATACTTGGATAAGTCAAGGATTAGTGCGACCCTGAAAGATAGGTTAAAGGATTCTCAAGAAAGGCTTTGGACAAATGGTTAGACCAATGAGCTTCTAAAGCAATGAGTCGTTCATCCACTCGTCTATCTGTTTCTTCAGCTCGCTTATCGGCACGCTCAATGTAACTATTGAAAAATGATCTTGTTTCATTTCATTGCGCATCCGCACGCTGAATATCATTTTTGAGGAATAAGTTCGTATCCTTGATCAACCTTTGCGAAACCTTCTCTCATCTCCGCTCGGAGTTCAACACCAAGCGTGGTAATTTTTCCATTCGTGGCTTCAACATCTTTGGTCAAAACAAGCAATATTGGCACAAGAGAGTCCTGTGTTGAGTTTTGAGCATGAACTCGTTCAGCAAACAGCACAAAACAGAAAGGAACCAATATTTTTATACACAAAACTCACTTAAATTATTCCAAAAAATGGAAAACAAACTATTCTCTAGATCGCAAGATAAGTAAAATCAATCGGATTTTCAAAAATTCTACCGAAAACATGCTTCAGATCTAAGAATAATCTTTTGGATTGCTTATTATGCGAATTTCACTCTGCTTTGACGAAATACAGATTGTCTGGCACGGCAATAGAAGAGTCAAGGCGTTCAAAGGGCCATTGCAAAAAAGACATCACAAGCGACACTTTCGTTCGTAAAACGACTGTGCCTTGAGTTTCAGAAGGCTCTCTTTCGTCAGGGTCTTTAACAGGTCACGGACCGATGCACAGGCTTTTTCTTCGTCCCCGTCTTTAAAATCTTTCAGGGCTTCCAACCATTGCTCATCCAACGTTTTAGCAAAAGACTGCGTTGCCGGCTTAGCCTTTCGATGCTTCCATCGAAACGGAGCTTCCTGTCGTTGCATAAATTGCTCTCGGTTTAACAATTGCAAAAACAAACTGGCCCCTGCTACCATCAAAGCCAGCATTGAGACAATGCCGATATTCCCACTTGATTTTAAATCAGGCCCGGTTGTTGCTTCTGCGATGCCCGAATTTTCAAGGCGGCTCGCAGGAAACAAAGGAGCGGAAAAAAGTAAACTGTGATCCCCAATCCGAATCCGATCACCGTTTTTCAGCCAAATGCTTCGAACCTTTTTGCGATTCACAAAGGTACCATTCGAAGACCCAACGTCGATCAGCTGAGCCTGATGCGGGGATACATCCACCACAAAGTGAAGACGGCTCAAGCTCGTATCGGATAAAACGAGATGACTTTGAGGATCTCTCCCCACTCGATAAAGCCCAATCGGCAGTTCGTGACGCGAGCCGTCGACTAAAAACGCTGGCTTGGTATGGATTGCCTGAGTCCGTGTTGCTTCGTCCATGTTCTAACTTTATTGAAACCTACTAAGCGAGTCTTTTAATCACGGTTTTGGTAAAAAGCTGTGTAGGACATGTCTTGAAGCTCTCCAACGCTTATGCCACAAGTTCCACGCCATGCAATTTGTTTTAAGCATTGACCAAGGAACAACAGGCACTACTTCGGTCATCGCGGATTCGAACTTGCGTATTGTCGCTCGACAAAACGTTCCTTTTGATCAGATATTTCCCAAGGCTGGTTGGGTAGAGCATCGAGAAGAAGATGTCTGGAATTCGGTTCGATGCTCGGTTCAACGTAGCCTAGAGCAGTCGGGCTTAAAGCCTTCTCAGATTGGGGCCATTGGCATTACCAACCAACGCGAAACGACGGCTATCTTTGATCAAAACGGCACCCTTCAACATCCTCTCATTGTTTGGCAATGTCGTCGCAGTCTCGACATCTGCACCGAACTAAAAAATCGCGGCTTAGAACCCCGAATTCGAGAAAAAACAGGGCTTCTCTTGGATCCTTATTTTTCCGGCACCAAATTAACCTGGTTGTTTCGACAATACCCCTCGCTGCGTCGGTTTTTATTTGGCACGGTAGACACCTGGTTACTTTACAAGTTGTCCGCTGGTGCTGTGCATGCCACAGATGCCACCAATGCGTCTCGAACGCTGCTGATGAACCTTAAGACCTGCAACTGGGATCCCGAACTCTGCGAAATGCTGGAAGTCCCTGAAGCGATTCTTCCAGAAATCCGGTCCAGCCAAGAAGTCTACGCGCATACCCGAGGCCTCGATTTCTTACCCGATGGAATTCCGATTGCCAGTCTGATTGGCGATCAACAAAGCGCTCTCTACGGTTTAGGTTGTCTCAAAAAAGGCCAAGCCAAAGCAACCTATGGAACAGGGTGTTTCATCTTGCTTCATACAGGAACCAAGCCAGTCGCCTCCAAGCACAATCTTTTAACCTCCATCGCGTTGAAAACCCAATCTGAAACCACTTACTGCTTGGAAGCTTCGGCTTTTATCGCTGGAGCGGCCATCCAGTGGCTGCGAGATGGCTTGGGCCTCATTCAAGAAGCCGATGAACTCGAAACGCTGGCGAAACAAGTGAGCGACAGTTCCGATCTAGTCTTTATACCGGCCTTAACCGGCCTGGCGGCCCCTTATTGGAAACCTGAAGCCAGAGGTCTCTTTTACGGAATCGGACGCGACACCAAACGCGCTCACTTTGCGAGAGCGGCTCTTGAAGGAATCGCTCTTTTAAATCAAGACATGCTTCAGGCCATGGTAGAAGATTCAGGGACCCCCATTCAGTTTCTCCGTGTCGATGGAGGAGCTGCTTCCAATGACTTGCTGATTCAAATGCAAGCTGATCTATCAAACCTGACCTGCCTACGCTCATCTTTCTTAGACACAACAGCTCTCGGGGCTTTGCTGCTCGCCGGACAAGCGACTGGAATCTTGCAAGATTCCTGCTTCGCACAAAAATTTCTCGAAAATACCACTTCTTTCTCCCCTCTTCTCTCTGAAGAAAATCGCGCTAGGCTGGCTCGAAAATGGGCCCATGCGATGGGTTTGCTGATCCGGCATTAGACCCGATTGACAACCGTTCTCAAGCTTTGCATCCTACCCACCACTTATGAAACGCACCTTCCAACCAAGCCGTATCAAATTGCTCCGGGATCATGGATTTTTGGCTCGCATGGCAACAGCGGGCGGACGGGATGTCCTAAAACGACGCAGAGCCAAAGGCCGTAAACGTTTGGTGCCATCTGCCTACCAAAAATAGTCCTGCTCAGAGGCGCTTGAAAAAGCGTCATGAATTTTTGCGGATCCAGCGTTCGGGTCATCGCTATAAAACTCCCAATCTGGTATTCATTTCTCGCTATTCCAAAGAACCAGGCCGTTTTGGCCTTACCGTTGCTAAGAATGTTGGACAGGCGCACGTTCGAAACCTGGTCAAAAGGCGCTTAAGACACATCGCTCGTCTGAGGCCCTACCTGTTTGAGCGTCAAGATATCGTGATTCTTGCTCTTCCCAATGCGGCTAATGCCTCTTTTCAAGACTTAGAAAAGGACATACAACTCGCCCATGAAGGAATACGAAGTAGTCGTCGGCCTTGAATGCCACGTCCAGTTGCTCACCCAAAGCAAGCTTTTTTCTCCCGCTAAGAATCAGTATGGAGATGAGCCCAATGTGAACGTGGATGCCCTGGATATTGCTCTTCCAGGCACCTTGCCCGTCTTGAACCAAAAAGCAGTCGAATTCGCGGTTCGCCTGGGCCTTGCACTGGGTTGTGAAATTAATACGACCAGCGTTTTTGCCCGCAAACACTACTTCTACCCAGATCTCCCCAAAGGTTATCAAATCAGCCAGTACGACAAGCCTATCTGCGGACCCGGCCAACTGACTTTTCAAACCTCGGAAGGCCCCAAGACCATTGGAATCGAACGCATCCACATCGAAGAAGATGCGGGGAAGAACATTCACGTAGAAGGCGGGAACTCCAGTTATGTGGACTACAATCGAGCAGGCACCCCTCTTTTGGAAATCGTCACTCGCCCAGACATCCGATCCGCCGAAGAAGCCATGGAGGCCTATCGAGCCTTAAGAGCTTTGGTCACTTATTTGGGAATCTGCGATGGCAATCTTCAAGAAGGCTCCATGCGCGCAGACGCCAATGTATCGATTCGACCCAAAGGCTCGACGGAGTTTGGAACTCGAACCGAAACCAAAAACCTCAACTCCATCAAGTTTTTGGGTCAAGCGGTCGAATTCGAATCGCGAAGACAAGCTCTGGAACTGAAAGCTGGACATGCGATCCGACAAGAAACGCGACTATGGGATTCCAACCGCAAAGAATCTCGAGCTTTACGAAGCAAAGAAGAAGCTCACGACTACCGTTATTTTGCAGACCCGGATCTTCTTCCACTCATCTTAGCGGATGGTTATGTCGATGAAATTGATAAAAATTTACCCGAACTTCCATGGCAAAAACAAAGCCGTTACCAATCCGAACTTGGATTATCTGCCTACGACGCCGGTGTATTGATCGTTGAGAAAAAAATCGCAGATTACTTTGAATCAGCGCTTCGCTTGCACAGCCATGCCAAAAGCGTTGCGAACTGGATCATTAACGAAATGCAACTTGAGCCCCGTATCACCCCCTCTCAACTGGCTGAACTGGTGCGCCTCATCGATGAAAAAGCAATTTCAGGTACCATCGCTAAAACCATTTACGAAGAACTCATTGCGCACCCTGAGCAGTCCGCGGAACAAATCGTAGACGCAAAAGGTCTACGCATGCAACGTGACACGAACCAGATTCAAAAACTCATCGAAGCCATTTGTGAGCAACACCCCTCTGAAATCCAGAAATATCGATCTGGAAAAACGCAAATTTTTGGATTCTTTGTCGGTCAAGTCATGAAACAGACTCAAGGCAAAGCAGACCCAACGCTGAGCTCAGAACTTCTCAAAAAATATTTGGATAGACCATGAAAGCCTTGTGTTTTCTCCTTTTTGGCTTAGCTGCTCAAGCAGAGCTTCCTCCCAAAAAAATCGAACTCTTTCGAGTCTCGAGCGCGCCGTTTGTTCAGACTATTGCGCTCATCGGAACTCTCAAAGCCAAGCAAGAGGTGGTCTTAATTTCCAAAGCTTCAGGCATTCTATCGCCTGTCACTCCGGAGGGTTCTCAAGTCAAGAAAGGAGCCTTGCTCGCTCGATTGGATCAGGATTCAAGCCTTCGGAAATCGCTGCAAGATGCCAGCACTCAACTTAAAAACCAGAAAAATAAGTTGGAGCGAGCTCAAAAACTCTACCATCAAGGCGACTTTAGCTTAAAAGATCTGGAAAGCGCCCAGAATGATTTTGCAAGCACTCGAAAGTCTTATCGAGAACTTGAGTTTCGCTTATCCGACAGCGAATTGAGAGCTCCTTTTAACGGAACCTGCGGATTGTTTCGAGCCGAAGCGGGCAGCTACGTCTCGGCGGGCTCTGCGATTGTCACCGTTTACGATGCGCAATCTTTCACGCTCTATTTCTCCGTACCCGAATCTCTGCTGCCCTCGATGCGAATCGGGTTACCCGTATCGGTTCAAGGCAACTCAGGGCGCATCACTTCTTTCGAAAATCGACTGAATCCCCAAACGCAAGTTGCTTATGCCAAGGCAGAATTAGACTCGTGCACAGGTTGCACCATCGGAACCAAAGTGTCGGTCTCGATCGCATTGCCCAACAAAACCCACTCGATCTCGGCCCCGCTCGAGTCCGTGTTTCTGAAAGGCGGTACTTCCTATGTGTACCGTGTCGTCCATCAAAAAGCACTTTTAACCCCCGTCAAGACGGGTGAACGTTCTAAAAATCGGATTGAAATCTTATCAGGTCTAAAAATGGGCGATGAAATTGTGCTTCGTGGCACCCGAAGATTAAATCATGACGACTCTGTTTATTAACCGACCTGTCTTTGCGATCGTTCTCAATGCTTTCATTTTACTACTCGGTGTCCTGGGTTATCAGGCCATGGACGTGTCTGAGTATCCTCGAATTTCGGTTCCCAAAATCAAAATCGGCGTTGTTTATCCGGGTGCCAGCATGCAAGTTGTTGAGAGCACCCTTGCTTTCGATTTAGAAGAAGCGTTAAGCGGAATTCAAAAAGTTGAGTCGCTTCAATCGGAGATTGGGAACGGTTACTGCGAAACCTGGATTTCATTCAAAGCTTCCGCTTCGATTGAACAGGCTCTCATGGAGGTACGGGATCGGGTATCTCGCGTGAAGGCCTCGTGGCCAAGAGGGGTTTTAGAACCCTATATCGAACAGGAAGGAAAGAATCGCAGTCCAGTCCTCTTCTTAACTTTAACCAGCCAAACACACTTGCCCGCTGAACTGACTCATTTAGCTCGCCTCCATGTTAAGAACCAGCTGCAAAGCGTTTCTGGAGTTTCTTCCATTCAGCTCAACGGAAACCCGTACAGGATGGAAATTTCTTTGAACCGAGCCAAAATGGCGGGTCGAAAGGTGCGGATCTCGGATATCTTCACCGCTTTACAAAATAGCCAAGTCTCTTTCTCATCGGGGAAAATCCAAGGCACCCTTCCGATCACAGTTCGATTGGAGCTCGAGTCTCCCGAAGATTTTGAAACCATTGTGGTGAAACAAACACACAATGAAGTGATCTATCTACGCGATATCGCAACCGTTCAACTCAGAGAAGACAACCAAGTGCTCAATCAATTCAATGGAATCAACAGCGTATTTTTAGGTCTTTCGAAAGCCGAAGATGGAAATCCTCTCTCTATCTCCACAGAAGTTCGTGCCCTTCTCCCATCCATTCAAAAGACCTTGCCCAAGGACGTTAAACTCGACCTTGCGTACGACGGGTCGAAGTTCGTTAAGAACTCTTTGAGAAGCCTTGCTTTCAGCATTTTAGAAGCTTCGCTGCTCGTTCTTTTGGTGGTGTTTTTATTTTTACGAAGCGCTTCGGCGACTTTGATTCCCTTGGTCGCGATCCCCATTTCCCTGTTGGGCGCCATCGCAATCGCTCAGTTTTTTGGCTTTAGCCTGAACACCTTCACATTGCTGGCGCTTGTTTTGGCGATTGGCCTGGTGGTAGACGATGCCATTATTGTTCTCGAAAACATTCACCGCTCGATTGAACAAGGTTTCAATCCCAAAGAAGCAGCGATTCGAGGTTCCAGTGAAATCGGGTTTGCCATCATCGCCATGACTTTCACTCTGGCTGCAGTATTCGCCCCGATTGTTCTGTCCGGTGGCCTGATTGGAGAGATTCTCGTTGAATTTGGTGTCACGCTCGCTGCAGCGGTGATCGTATCGGGTATTGTGGCACTGACCCTCTCTCCTTGGATGTGCTCCAAGCTTTTGAAAGCTCAAACCAGCCAGATATTTTTCAAGTTACCATCGCTTCGCTCATTTTCGACTCAGCAGGTTTCCGTGATTTCTGCCTTGCTGCTGATGGGTTCTGGATACCTTTATTACCAACTCCCCAAACGCGTCGTTCCGATCGAAGATCGAGGTTTTGTCGGAGTTCAAGTCGAGAGTTTGCCAACGCTTAGTTTAAAAGACTTCAATCCGTATTTTCAGCAGATCGAAGCCATGGTTCAAAAAAATCCCAATATTGAAAATCGATTCCTCTACTCCAATCCATCTTGGGGAACTGGGTACAGCTTTGCGTTGGTCGAACACGCTCACCGTTCTGAAAGTTCACAGACGATTGCCAATCAACTCCGAGAAGCTTTCCAAAAGATTCCGAGCATCACGACGCACGTATGGAACTGGGACACAGGCCTGCCTGGTTTTGAGGCAGATTCCAAGGGGGCTTCTATTTCTGTGACGATTAAAACCACCGAATCCTATCAAGAGCTGTATCAAGAAATCGAGAAACTCAGAAAAAAATTAGAGTCCAGTTCAGTCTTGAAAGAAGTCACTTCCAACTTGGATTTCAACTCGCTAGGCTACCGTGCTCAGGTTGACCACGCCAAAATGGCATTGCTGAAGGTCAGTCTTCACGAAGCAGCCGACACCATGCGGGTCTTCTTTGATCAAAACGAAAATTTCGAATTTTACCGCGATGGGCTCAGATACAAAGTTTGGCTCAAAGGAGCTGAACCCTCCGACAACCTTCATGAAGTGGAAGTTCTCAACGCAGACCAAGAGCGCATTCCGCTGAGCACCTTTATGTCCCTGGAAGCTCAGAGCGAACCTCTCTCGCTTGAACACACCAATCGACTCCGTTCGGCTACCTTAAGCGCACAACTTCAGAAAGGAAAAACTTTAAGCGATGGCATCGAAGCGCTTCAAGCCCAGTTCGAAGATTCACTTTCGCCAAACTATTCCTATGAATTTCGTGGCGCCGCCCGCAATTGGCTCGAATCTTCCGGAACCTTTCTTTGGTTGCTGCTTTTCGCGCTCATTTTTATCTATGGCATCCTCGCGATCCAGTTTGAAAGCTTTATCGACCCGCTGGTGATTTTAACCACCGTGCCGCTGGCATCCTTTGGAGCGCTTTTCACTCTTTGGTTGAGCGGACAGGAGCTTAATCTCTTTACGCAAGTCGGTTTGGTCACGTTGATTGGCTTAATTTCCAAGCACGGCATTCTGCTCGTGGATTTTGCCAATCAGACCGGTTCTATCGATGAAGCGGTTCGTCTTCGATTCAGGCCAATCCTGATGACCACCAGCGCGATGGTTCTGGGAGCCATTCCACTCATGCTCTCGACAGGAGCTGGCGCTGAAGCCAGGCGTTCCATCGGTACCGTGCTGGTTTCCGGTCTGAGCCTAGGCACGGTTTTGACCTTGTATCTATTGCCTGCATTTTATCGCCTTTGGGGCAGATCCAATCGGAATAACAACTTGAAGAGCACACGCCATTCAAGTTAAATACGAAAAGGATCCGGAGGTTTTTTGTGGGTGAAAAATTAGACAAAGCCAAGCAAACTGTTCTACAGGAACAACAAACTCTTCGAGAAGAAAACCAAAAACGCGCCGTTCAGGCCTACGAAGAGGGACTCCAAGAGGGGGAAAACCAATCCGAACCCTATCGTGAAAAACTGGAAACACTAAAAAACCTCTATGCCTCTGAACTATCTCAAGATCTGCTCAAAGCTGCGCTCAGCACAGCCCATGAGTTGATCGAAGCCGAACTTGAATCTTCAACGGAATCGTTTCTTCAATTCACCCAAGCCGCTTTGGCGACGATTCCAGACGCTCAAGAAGTCCGGATTCGAGTGAACCCTAAAACAGCGCCTCTTTTGCGTGAGCAAAAAGCCAGCTTCGTCAATCTCATGCAACGAGCCAAAGACATCGATGTTCGAGAAGACAAACACATTGCCCAAGGGCTCATTCTTCAAACCGAATCAGGCGTGATCGATGCTCAATTGAAAACTCAAATTGAAGAAATCGGCCGTGCCCTAGGACTTTAATCATGGTTCGAATCATCAAACATACCGGTGAGACTCTTCCCGCTTGGACACCTCGCTCACGGGTCATCAAAGGCGCTGCCTACAAAGAACAAAAAGAAATTGAATCTCTTTTCAAAGCCGCGGTTGAAACCAAGAGCCAAATCGCGAAAGAGGGTTTGACACAAGCGAGCCAAAGCCGACAACGCGGCCTTTCGGACGGCATCCAAGCAGGCCAAAATGAGGTCTCTCAATTCGCGTTCTCTATTTTTGTTGAACGCAACCATCATTGCGAAGATCTCAAAGAGCCTCTCAAACAAATAATCGATGAAATCGCGCTTAAAATTCTGGGGCGTCCCTTGACTTTAGCGGCTCATCAGCAGGACGAACTTCGAGACAAAGCGATTCAAAAAATCAAAGCACAGCATCAACTCAAACTTCTGGCGAGTTCTCCAGAAGCCATTCTTCGTTTGACGGTTCCTACATTCGTCGACTTTGACCTCCGTTTAGACCTTTCTCCGGATCAAGTTCTGGTGCTAACAGAAGTCGGCAGCAGCACATTGACTCTCGACCGATAAAGCCCCGTGAGGGGTTTAGGTGCCACAGCCCAGCCAAAGGAGGTTGCTGAAAGCAACAGACGCTGGGCTGGGGTCAAAGGCATCGTTGCTCGTGGGCTCCATCTATTTGTGATAAGGACCGTTCCGTAGGATTTCGCCGGAACGATAGATTTGTTCTGCCAAAACACAAAGAGCCATCTTATGAGGCAGCGTGAGTTTGGAGAGAGACCAGAGTTTGTCAGCCGCACTGCGAACTTGCGGATTGTGCCCTTCAGGTGGGCCAATCAAAAACGCTACCGGCCTCGCCTGCTCCAGGAACTTTTGAAGCTGCCTGGCAAATTGGACCGAATCTTGAAGAATACCGGTCTCATCGAAAACCACCCGAACGGATCGTTCCGTAACGGGAAGTAATTTGTCTGCTTTGACTTGCTTCAGCTCAGGGCGATAAAGCGGCTGAGTACGTTTGATGTAATCCAGAGCAAGATTTTCAAAAGGGTCTTTCGAATGTTCAAATGCCGTTGCGATCAGAAATCGCATGAGACTTGTTCGGCTTCGCGCCAAAAATGCTCAAGATTATAGTTTTGACGCGCCGAATCTAAAAATACGTGAACAACAATATCGCCAAAATCGCACAGAATCCAAGATCCTTGCTCAAAACCTTCGATGCTCAAAGGTCGAACACCTTGCTTACCAAGTTCCTCTTTGATGTTGCTCGCAATCGATTGAACTTGGCGTTCGCTGGGCGCTTCGCAAATGACAAAATAATCCGTAAAGCTGGTTACTTTTTGAAGGTCCAGAATCATCGTGCGTTCTGCTTTTTTTTCACTGGCGAAAAAAGCAGCTTTTTGAGCGATTTCCAAAGATTGCATCCGCCTTCACTAACCCTGTGCTTCGAATGCGACAAGAGGGGAACGAAATTCTGGCCTTTTCAATGGCTCAAGCACAGTATCGGGTGTGCATTGGAACAAAATGAACCCACCAGATCAGCGACTGGACTGTCGTAGTTGCAAGTCACCAAAAAATCAAACCCTGGAGTAGGAGAACAATTGGCTGGGGTCAAAGCAAAAATTCCCCCATTGTTATTGACATCGTTCTCGGTTGGAGAGCCGCTTGGAGAGCCGGAATTCGACCATGCATTCGAATCGCCGCATTGATACCCCCACCATACGGTTGATACATCCATCGTATTTTGGCTCCCAGGGTTGTCGTGGCTGCAAATTGCATCCCAAAAGCCGCACTGGCCCCAATAATCACTGGAAGCTCCAGCATCTCCGCCCACGCATTTTGAATTGGCCAAAGCCACACACATTAACGCAGTCTCTCCAGGATGCGCTCGATACAAGCCCGACCAGGCAGCAAACTGATTGGCATTGGAAGCCGGAATCCCGTTTCTGTCTTGAAGGGTGTTATTCACAGAAGAAAATTGCCCAGATGTTGAATCAGGGCCGAAAAAGTTTCCTCCTCCTTGCCATGCAATCAATCCATAAGCATTAAATCGATTTAATCCCTCCGATGGGCTATTTCCCGTTGTAGCTCCCAGGCGATCCGGTTGAGCTAAAACCATCGCTGTCCAAGAAGCTACTTTTCGCATGCTTCCGATGGAAGATAATTGCGCCTGACTCATGCACCAATCGTCTAAAGATTCGTAGCCCTTCGCCATAATGTTGTAGATATAACCGGTTCCCGATGGACCAGGGGCATCGCCCGAATGAATCCCTGGACGAATCGGATCCGTTGCAAACCAAATCTGATTGGAACCTGCTTGAGCTGCCTGAATTTGGCAACGATTGCTTTCATCGCACTGATTGTACGGCGGCGGACAATCATTCGATGTTTGACACATCCCATCCAATTGCGGAGTCAGGGATCCATTCACACAAAGATAGCCCTGACTTGACTCGGCGCAAGAAAGACTTGCATCTTCAAGTTTCGATTTTTCCACACTGCACGATGCGATCGCAATCAGAATCAAACCAAGCAACCATTTTGACATGATCCAACTTACAGCGAGTCGATACTCAAAATCAATCGCAGTGGCATGATGATGCATCACCGCGCAACCCAAAGCAGTCCATTCTGCGATCAAAAGCTAGCTCTAGCGAATACACGTATTTGCGACACAGTTAGGCACATCACTTGGGCAATCCCACTGGCTTCCACATTGAGATTGATAAGCTCCCAGCTGAAGTGTCCCATTCACAGGAGATCCGTTCAGATCAAAAGCATATTGATGGCTGATCGGCGCACCCGAAATCGCTTTGCCTGAGATAGGCGAGCAGTTGCGATAAAGCGGTGGGCTGCAATCGAGCAGCTCTGCTTCAAGGCTGCAGGTATTATTTGCCGAATTCGCGTTCACTCCTGCCGTCACGTTTTCTGAAATTGTCGATTGAAGCGCCGGATTGGGCAAGCCACAAACCAATCCATTCGTATTCGCACCGGTCACACCATCGCATGTACCGCCGCTACTTAAACCGGAGCCCGTGTTATAGCGATACGACATGATGGGGCACAGATCGACGTAGTTCAGAGTCATCTTGTTTCCACCTTGACCTGTAGACATTGAATTCGCTGTGGGAGCATTCAGATCGGAAGCAATGGAATTAATTTGAAGCGCCCCAGAAGCACGGTTTCCATACCACTCCAGATAGTTGCTATTGTTGATCGGATACAATCCTCGATTGTCTCGAAAGAGGGTGTTGCTTAGATTGGATTGAGCGTTGCTACCGACATCGTAAATACCTCCTCCTCCTTGGTTATAAGCAGAGTTGTTGATAAAAGTGAGATTATTCATCGTTGAGCTCGACCCCAAACTCGCCAGATACACTCCTCCACCCGCGTTACTAGCCCAATTTCCAACCCATAAAGAACTTTCCATATCGGCGGCTGAACTCGTATAGACCGCTCCTCCATTGCCATACGAATAGTTGGCGTTAAATTTGACTCCGTATAGATTCAAGACGTGGTTTGAATCGGCATTGAAGATGGCTCCGCCCAACGCAGTGAATACGCTCGGATTCGTAAATGTTCCGGTGCAAGTCCCCGATGAGCAGGTTGTTCCTCCCGGGCACTCAGCGTTGCTTGCGCAAGACGGCGCTGGACTGAAAGAGCCATTCGAGCACGCTCCCCCACCGCTCGGGCAGATTAAGCCATACGGACAACGACCCCCTGAAGGACAATCAATGGGTCCACTGATACTGACGGCTCCGTTTCCAAAAAACGTCGATTGAACAACCGTCAGCTGGCCACCGGCACCATTGTATATCCCTCCACCAGCCTGGGCCGTATTCATGCTCAGCGCAGATTGAGTCAAGGTGGTAGTTCCATAGTTCGCTATCGCTCCGCCGTTGCCATTCAGATTGGTATTGGCACTCAGACGCAAGTTCTTCAAATTGGCCGTTGTTCCATTCGCAATCGTCATTCCTCCCGCATTTCCAAGCGGCGTCCCTGAGCACGTACTCGAATCAGCGCTCCAAATACAACCGGCCACCGCCTGACAAGAAGTTTGGGCTTCTCCAGTGCATGCCCCAACCAGCCCCCCGGTTCCATGATTGATTTGAAAACCGTCCAGTGTCATCGTACCGCTGCTGAAACTCAAGATGGGGGAGCCTGACCCCTGAACCACGGTCATACTGGGAACATTTTTACCAAGCGCCTCACCAGCACCTTGACGATCCGCTGGTGAATCTTCAGTTCCGGAAAAGCCGCCGTAGATCGCCAAACTATGGAGAATCGATATCGGAAAGATTTCAGCCTGCGTAGAGACACCCTTCTTCACCCAAATACCATACCCACAAGGGCATTGACTGCCTCGCGTATCCGTCGCGTCGGTTGCTGGAATCCAATAAGCAGAAGAAATTGCATTGCCCACACAGGTGGGTTCTGGATTGGTCGGAGCCGAGCCGCTCAATAGGCTTAAAGCACCATGGGTCCCATTGATCGAATTGGCAGCCATCCCCCAACTGCTACCATTCGCATTCACTTCTGCTGAATAATCAACGTAAACGGCACAAATTTGTTGGCAAGTCGCACTGCAGTGCCCGGCTTGGCCGTTGCCAGCGCTCGGGTTATTTGCGGGTGGTTTACAAATTCCATTCGCCGTGGGGCAAGTCCAATCCTTTGGGCAATCCGTATTCGTGCTGCAATTCAGCCCAAGCGCTCCCTCGTCACAGGCTTCTGACAAAGGCTGCACGACCCCATCTCCACAGGTGGAGGTTGCTTTTGACTGGACGCAGTAGCCCGAACCCGTTTCAGCAGAGCACGCTTGACCGAGTCTGCAGCCGATGCCATTGGCACACGTATTCCAGCTACAACCGCCATTGACACATTGCGCATAACCTGGAGCAGGACAGGTCCCTGACGAATTCCCGGTACAGGGCACAGCGCAAATTCCACCGTTACAAACCAGGCCCGTACCGCAATCCAATGCGCTTGAGCAAGAGCTCAATTGCCCCCAGCCTGTGGTCACCGAATTCGAACTGCAAACAGGAGTCGCATTCACCGTGTTGTTGATTCCGAAGGGTGGGTAATTATTGTTACAAGATGGCTCACACGTTCCTGTCATGGGGCTGCAGATCTCTGCTGCGGCGCACGAGCCTCCTACTTCTCCTGCGCTCAAACACGCCGTCCGGCAAGTTCCTGTCTCAGGCTGTGTCCCGGGGAACTGGAAGTTACACAGCGAACCGTTCAAACAATCACTCGTTTTGGTGCAATCAGGACTCGAATTCGCCCTAAGCTGTTTGGCTTGCCACACAGCAGCAAGGCTTCGATCCCTTCGACTCTCCGAACAGCCGAACAGACTAAGCGCCAAAATAATCAAGCTTATTTTCATTGACACATCACTCCTGCTTGGCACGTTGTCCCGATCGGACATAGCGATGGACCCTCAGAGCACCCTATTTGACACCAATAACCAGCGGCACCAAATTGTGCCTGGCGTTCACAAATGGCTGAATCACCGCATGAATCTCCTCGCGTTGTGCACGATTTTTCACACGTTCCATTTGAGGCTCCACGAGCATAAGCACAGGTATTTCGCACCGCTGTTGACTCACAAGCATTCGCAGTAGAGCAAGGTTCCATGCACGTTGCCGTAATCAAGCTGCATTGCAAACCCTCTGAACCACAGACCCCCGTTTCCGCACGCGGATCACAACCTATTCGACAGACTCGATCGATCAAATCACAAGTTGTTCGCCCAACAGCTTGGTGATTCCATGTCATACAGTCAGACGAGGTTTGGCACTGGCTTTGGCAAATTGTTTCCGAGCAGCTAAAATGACTCAAGCAATGCGTGGTACTTTGGTTCACGCTTCCAGCACAGCCCATCTCGCAGCTTCCTGATTCCGAACTGCCTAAAACATAACAGGTTTGACGCAAACCTCCGGTTGCACACCCACTGGAGGCTCCATTGCTTAGGGTACAAGATGGCACACACGTTGCCGTCATGGAACTGCAGGTAGTCGATACTTGGGTTTGAGAGCTTGAGCCTGTCTGTGTGTAGCTGCTGGAAGGTGAACAATTAACCGTCTTGCTTCCCACGGTTGCACAAGGCAGCTCGCAGGTTCCTGTGATCGCATCGCAACGTTGTGAGCTTTCCGTAGCCCAACAATCTGAATCGCTACCGCAGGCGTGTTTGCAAAACCCGTTCGAGCTTTTCGCCACCGTGTTCACAGGCGAAGTACAGGTAGCATTCCCGGTGCTATCCGGATTCGCGCAATATTGCCTGGAACCATGGGTCACGCACACCGGACTAGCCCCTGCATAATAAATGGAAGCACAATCCGCATTGCTCAAACACCTCGGCTCACAAAGCCCTGTGATGGGGCTACACACTTCCCAGGCTGCGGCACAAGAGCCACCGACAGTACACGGTTGCCCGCATTGTCCGCCTTTCGAGCTGCTTAAAAACAAGTTGCACTTTTCACCCGCGACTAGGCAATCGGCATCGACCGCACAAGCGTTATGAGAAGAGGGGGCAGGAGGCTGGGATGCGTTGCGAGAACAATTCACGCTTCCCCAAGCAAACAGTAGCCAAGTGATCACCATCGAGCGAATTCGCATATTGGCACGCTAGGCCAAAAGGCAACTTCGCTGCAAGCAACCCTTGGGAAATTCTTTTTCGCTGGCGATTTGGACTCAGAACGCGCTTAAAACAATCAATACCGCAAAAACAATCAACAAAATTCCTGAGACCATTCCGACCGCGTGCATGTGGCGGTCTTCGAGTTTGGATTTTAGGCAAGCTGCTAAGCCACTGAGAAAAACCCACCACAGCAAAGAACCCCAAAAAACCGACCCAGCTAAGATCAGAGCTTGATCCACGCCGTGTGAATCCATTTGAACCCCTGCCATCACCGCCACGTAAGCCAACACAGTCATGGGATTGCTCAAGGTTAAGATAAACGCTGAAATAAAAGCAGCCCACAAACCTTTGTTTTCCGGCACAATGCCGCTTTTCTTAAGATCACGAGATTCGCGCAGAATGCGAGTTCCCAAAATCGCCAAGAAAATACCTCCACTGATTTTCAGGAGCATCTGATACTGAAACAGAAATTGCGATACCGCAGACAAGCCTAGAATCCCGACGAGTCCATAAAGAGCATCGGCCAAAGAAATACCGATACTGGTCGCCAATCCAACCGAAAATCCAAATCTCAGGGTACGCTGAATACACAGCAAAGCCATCGGCCCGACCGGGACAGCCAACACGAGTCCAATGAGAAACGCTTGTATCAAGGGTGATAAGTGCCAAACCATAGAAGCGGTTCAAGATAGCAAGAACAGCGCTTGCTTGCAACTTGTTGTCATTTTGAAGCGATTCAAACAAAAAAGCCAGAGCAAGCTCTGGCTTTTTCGAGTCCACTCGGGTTAGCGAGAGACTATCTTCTGGCAGGTGCCTTAGAGGCTTCTGCGTTGCCTTTTTCAATCGAAATGACCTGAACGTTAAATTTCAGCACTTGATTGGGGCCAATCGACGAACCAACGCCTTGAGCTCCATAAGCCAAGTTCGCAGGAATAAACAATTCCCATTCCGAACCCGCGGGCATCAACTGAAGCGCTTCCGCCATACCAGGAATGGTATTCCCGACAGAGAAAGTGGCCGGTTTTCCACGCGTCTTGGTGCTATCGAAAGTCTTTCCATCCAACAAGCTCCCGGTGTATTCAACCGTGACACTGTCTTCTTTCCCTGCTCTCTCACCGCTTCCAGCCTTGACGATTTTGTATTGCAAACCGCTTGGAAGCGTGACAACACCCTCAGCCGTCTTATTCTTAGCTAAGAATTCTTCTCCTTCTTTCTGATTCTTTTTGCCGGCTTCTTCGGCCTCTTGTTTACGCTTTTCCATCAAATTGGTACGGAAAGTCGTCATGACTTCACGCATTTGCTCTTCGTTTAGAGCAGGTTGACTGTCTTTGGTCAAACCTTCCTTAAGCGCACGAACAAAGATCTCCTGATTCACGTCCACCGATTGCTCGGCGAAACTTTTTCCAGTGCTATAACCCAAGATGTAGCTTACTTTTTCAATTTCGGTCTTCAAATCGCTCGATGCAACAGACGCGCCGCTCTTTTTATTACAGGCCAACAACGCCGCGAGAACAAGCGACATACCAACAAGTCTCAACATGTTAATTCTCCTCCAAAGGGGGCATTAAAGCACACTTCTGTGTTTTACAAAAGCCTGATTTCGTGCCAAAATACGGAAATGGCAAAAAGCCCGCTAAAAGATAAAGATTTCATTCCAACGGATGAATCGCTTGCTCAGATCCTTGGAAATCGTTGGAATCGCTATCAGGAGACCGTGGCTGAGTTGACCAAAAGAAAACTCTATCCCGAAATGTATTGGTACGGCCCTTCCAGCGGCTGGGCTCCTCGTTTTTGCATTGCAGAAGTCACCGTCTGTGGAATTTATCTGGCTCAAAATCCTCTGATGGGGCTGGTCGGAGTCGGCGACAAGGTCGGCATGTTTCTAGACAAAGATCAGGACCTCAGCCCGCGTGCTCGTGGGCTCTACGAGATGACTCCCAAGAAAGGCCCTCTGCGTTGGATCGAAGCCCAGTTGGCGACACGCGGAGATTTGGAAGCCTTCTTATCGCTGGTGGATGGCAAACTGCGAGCCCTCGCCACGGATGGAACCGTTCCCAAAGACACCCCACCACTCCCGGGTCGAATCAAACGAAAAGAACCTGGGCCGGTCAAAGAGCCAGGAAAACCCGGTCGCAAAGCGGCTAAAGCGAGCGAACCCAAAGAAGAGCCTATTCAGATAGGACCTCCTGAAAATTACTCCATCCAAGATATTTTACGAGCTGGACGAGGTTAGGCGTCTTTCTTGACGGCCTTGATTTCGCCACCAAAAATCGACAAGGCTCTTTGGACGGTCGGATGATTTCGAGCTTGTTCTTCCAAGCTTTCCTGGTCACGCTTGGCCTGCGTCTCGCGAGCCACGTGAATGCTTTCGCTTAAAACAGCACTGGGAAGCTGGTCGAAGGCCTCTTGAAAGAGTTGCCGAAATTCGCTTTCTTGACAGGCCTCTTGGATACGCGTGAAGTGAAGCTTTTGATCAAACTCCATTTTCCCGTTTGCCAGCAATCGAGCGTGCTCTAAATGATGCGCCACCATCGGCATTTTTTGCCCCAGGTGTTTCACAAAGTCTTGCCAACTACTCTTTTTTGCTTTTTGAGTGGGCTGAGGAAGCACTTGGCCCAGTTTTTCAAGACGCGCGATGGCCTCTTGAACCTCTGAGAGCTGACTCAACTGAGGCCTTCCCGCCATCCGAACGAAAGCAAGCTCAAGCTGCATCTTGGGGCGTTCGGATAAGCCCATCTCATGAATGCCCTCTAAAGCCATCTTGAATAAACGCTGCAAATCGAATGCATCATGCAATCTTGCGGTTTCATCAATCTGATCCACGCGCTCTTTCGTCAAGTCGGCTAAATTTTGGATGCTTCCAGCTGCTTTTGAAATACACAGATGGCGAAACTCGGTCGCAACGCCATTAGCAAGCTGGCGCAAATCAAAACCAGCCGAGCTAGCCGTCTCAATCACCGCAAGAGCCTCTCTTGGCTTGGCTTCTAGAATGGCATTGGAAGCCTTTAAAATCGCCTGCTGATCCATCAGCCCTAAAATTTCGGTCACATCTTGAAGCGATGCACTCGTACCGGAAAAACTGAGCACTTGGTCCAACAGACTGAGAGCATCGCGCATACCGCCATCGGCATTTTCAGCCATCAACATCAAGCCTGCATCATCCATTTGAAGAGACTCTTTCTCCAAAATTGATTTTAAATGCGAAACAATCGTTGAAACCGCCATCCGCTTAAAATCATAACGTTGGCAACGAGAGAGAATCGTAATCGGAATTTTATGCGCTTCGGTCGTTGCGAAAATAAATTTCACGTGCGCAGGCGGCTCTTCTAAGGTTTTCAGAAGCGCATTAAACGCACTACTCGACAGCATGTGAACTTCATCGATGATAAACACCTTAAAACGCGCTCTCGCCGGTTGGTAACGTACGTTTTCACGAAGTTCTCGAATATCGTCTACGCCCGTATTGCTCGCTCCATCAATCTCGATCACGTCGATTGAAGATCCAGCTGCAATATCCTGGCAAACAGAGCAGACTCCACAAGGGTCTGGGGACATTCCTTTTTCGCAAGACAAAGCCTTTGCCAAAAGACGAGCCACCGTGGTTTTCCCAACCCCCCGGCTTCCAGTGAGCAAAAAGGCATGTGCTATACGACCCGATGTAAGCGCTGCAGACAGCGTTTTAACAATCACTTCCTGACCCACAACTTCTGAGAAACGTTGAGGTCTCCACTTCCGGGCAAGCACCAAATAATTCATGTTGTAGAAGCCTAAATAAAAAAGCCGCTTCGCACAAGCACCTCAGCGATACCGTTGCTTTCTTCCGAACCTGGCGGGGTTTTCACTGACAAACTTTGCGAAGCGGCCTGGCGGAGAGAGAGGGATTCGAACCCTCGTTAACGGATCACGCTAAACACGATTTCCAATCGTGCGCCTTCAACCACTCGGCCACCTCTCCAAAACTGGCGGACAGCGAGGGATTTGAACCCCCGAGACCCTTGCAGGTCTGTCTGATTTCGAATCAGGTGCCTTCAGCCACTCGGCCAGCTGTCCAGTTTTAAACACGCTGCTCGCGCAATGTACCTGAGATTGAAAAAAAAACAACCCTTGACCGACGAAAGAATTCTGTGCAAAAGGGAGTCCAACGCCTAGGTAGCTCAGTCGGTAGAGCAGAGGACTGAAAATCCTCGTGTCGGTGGTTCGATTCCGCCCCTGGGCACCAGAAGCAAACTCCATGACGATGAACGAGATCCTCAGACTGTCTGGTGTTGCCCAGGCCCAGCTTCTCAGCAAACGAGAGATTTCTTCTCTTGAGCTCACCCGGGCCTATTTGGAACGCATCGAATCTCTGAATCCAACGCTTCAAGCTTTCGCTTACATCGCTTCCAAACAAGCGCAAAAAGCAGCCCATGCTTGGGATCGGGCGCATCAACACCGCCGAGCACCGATTTCAGAGCTTTCTGGGGTCCCAACTGCGGTCAAAGATTTGAACCTGGTTCGCTGGATGCCTGCGCGCATGGGGTCAAGAGCCTTTCATTACTTTGTTCCTCCTTTCGACGACCCCAATGTTCGCCGCATGCGTCGAGCTGGACTCATTTTTTTGGGAAAAACAGGCACCTCGGAGTTCGGAGCCACCCCGTTTGCACCCGCTAAAAATCCTTGGGATTTGACGCGTACGGCAGGCGGGTCCAGCGGAGGTGCTGCTTGCGCTGTCGCTTCTGGCTTGATCCCATTCGGACATGCCTCCGACGGCGGAGGCTCGATTCGCATCCCTGCTGCTCTCTGTGGTCTTATTGGCTTTAAAGCTTCTCGAGGCTCACTTCATCACATTGTTTTTGCGGATCATCTCAAGATGGTCAACGAAGGATCCATCGCACACAGCTGGGACGATATCATCGCTTTCTTAAAGATACTGGCGAAAGATCCTCAGCATTTTGAGCTTCCCGCTTCTTTGCCCCCCAAGCGATACCGAATTCAATTCTACACGCGCACTCCTGTTGCATCAACAGATCCCGAGCTTGTGAAGGTCACGCTCGAAACCGCCTCTTTGCTCGAGAAAATGGGTCACGATGTGATAGAAGGCTCATGGCCTGATTTATCCTACGAAGACTTTACGCCCATCTGGACACGAACGCTCGCCAATATTCCTGTTTTGAAGGAATCGGCTTTAGAAGGATTAACCGCCCATTTCAGGAAAAAAGGCCGCACGTTCACTCACAAACAATCCCAGTTCCATCTACAAAAAGCCTTGGAAATGATTCAACGTTCCTGGGACTCTCAAATTGACTTTCACCTATCGCCGAGCGTCGCTTGCCAAACTCCTCGGATATCGACGGAGAAATTAAGCCTCCAAGAACAAGAACAGGCCATGATTCCTTTAGGGGCCTATACCGCAATCGCAAACGTGCTGGGCTACCCTGCTGTTTCTCTACCCGTACGAGAAGACAGCTCAGGAATGCCCATCGGTGTTCAGCTCATGGCCCCTCTAGGGAAAGATACTTCCTTGATCGAACTGGCCAGACAAATTCCGCTCTCTGCAACCAAATGCCCTATCTCTTGATCAGGGTAGCCAGCGGGCTAGGAGGCCAATCCTCGACCTTGCGATCTACTGACGATCGACACAACGAGCTAAAATGCATTTCGATGGATCTTCAGAATCCGACTCCACATAACTCAACGAACCGTCTTTCAGAGAAATCACCGCAAATAGACCCGGACGTCCCTCATGGGGTGTGGAAGTCCAATAGTATAATTCCTTAGACTCCAACGACGGCTGAATAGCCTCATGAATTCTAAACTTTCCTGATTTGTAATTTACTAACGTCACCACTTCTTTAATGCTCGGCAAACGCCAGGACCCAATGCCTATCTCTTTAGTAGCTTCTAAAAATTCTTCCGAGATATAATCTTCCAAAAAACGCTTTGTACGATCACATAAAGCGACGGCCTGAGAGTGAGCTAAACAAGAAAACGACTTCGGAGCCCAAGATAAACTGGTGACACTATCACACAGACGAGTCATAATTTCAGGAAATCTGCGACGAGATTCGATAATATCACCAGGATTATCATTCGTATATTCCAGGGACATGGCATTACGGAACCCACTCACACAACGGACTCGTTGTTTCGAATCGATAGAGAGACCCTCTAAAAGCCCAGCATCCATCCGCAAGCCAAGTACTTCAAAAGAGCCATTGAACCTTACCGAAGTCCAGTAAACTTGCTCTTCTAGATCTGAAGAGAAAATTGGATGAATACGGCGACCCTCTTTTTTCGAATAATCGACTAAAGACTGCAATTCCATCACATTCGGGACACGCCAATCAAGGTCTGCTTTGCTCAAAGCTGCGCAATAAGCCTGGGCAGATCCTAATATCTTGTCTTCCTTCCAGGTAAAGGTTTCTTCAGAGGGAGTCTGCTCCCAAATCAACCGAGTCAGCGAATCGAATACCGTACCGGGCCAATATCCACGCGCTCTATATCGATCTGTCTGATTCGTCTCATCTCGATAGGCCTCCCGAGGCCAGAAGTCTCGCACAACCTGAGAGTAACCTGCTGAAGCGTCGGACACATTCAAAAAGACAGAACTCAAACAAGCAGCGATTACAAAGCAACATTTCATTTTTTTCATAAAAACATCTCCGTCAGGTCCATTGAACCGCTCCACATAACCGTTTAGTTTCGGAGATCTGGGGGCGAGCACCACAAAAGACAACAAATGGCAAATTATTCCTTTCTTACACATCTAATCGAAAAACTTTGTTCACGCGTCGTATCAATACTGCCCGATGAAAATAAAATATGCCAAAAAATTCTCCTAATACCTGGAGTTGAAGATGACCAAAAATAATCATTCAGAGTTTTTGGAAAAACATTCTCTTGGATACTAGGCCGAGATCTAGAATAATCTACCAAAGTAGCAAGCATCTTGATAGAAGGAAGTCTCCAATCCTTGTCTTCTAAGAATAAGTTGTTACAGTATTGATGTGCTTCTCTTAAACTTCGAACATAAAACGCATTTCTCTGCCAAATCAATCCTGTAACTCGATCTTTTATCTGTTTTGTTGCTTTTGTAATCGAGCCATTCTGCTCATCAACATAGCGTTCTGATACTTGCATGCGTTTACCCCGCACACAACGAACGCCGATGCCTGGGTCCTCCAATAGAACATCGATCAAGGCACCTAATTTAAAGTCAAAAACCCACGCAACATCAGACAAATTGGCACGAGCCATAGAGGTCCAGTAGAACTGATTTTCCTGAGCGGAAAAAATTTCTTGATTCATCATCGGAGTATTAATCCGAGTGTAATCCATCAACGATTGAAGTTCTGTGACGCTTGGAATTCTCCAGTCCGCATAGTTCCCTTTACGCAACCTTGAACAATAAGACTGCGCCGAGCCACGTGCAGCGGTTGAGCTCCAAGATACATTTCCAGTGCTGTTGCTCTGTTCCCAACTTAAACCCGTAAAGCGATCGTGGACGATAAAAGAGTTTTGAGACTCTCCATCAACGACATAGCGGCCCGATTGATGCGTCCCATCTTCGTAGGCAGAATAGTTCCAAGGCTGAGCAAGCAGCCCAAAAGAGAACAAATAACACAGAGCGCTGATTGAAAAAACTCTTAATTTAAAAACATTGCCCATCGAAATACCTCATTCGAAAACCGGCTCAATCACCCCATCTTGAAATGGAACCGCCAATTCGAGCAATCAATTTCTCTTAAATTAACAATCAAATTAGTCGTAAATTCTACAGTTTAATTGCGTATAGTGTGTAATCGTAAATGACATAGATCAGATCGTCTCCAATGGCTGATGCTACCCCGTCTGTGCCTTGGAGCTGACAGGTCCAAAGCTTTTCTCTTGTTTCTACATTGAACGCAAGCAGAGCACCTGAAATAGGCAGATAAAGGGTCGAGTTAAGCACGGTTGGAGGCAGTAAAAAATCGGTATCAGTATTCGTACTTAATTGCCATTCTTCCTCTCCCGATAGATCGTCGAGCGCAAACAGTGTACGATTGCTGCCAAAAATGAATACACGGTCGTTTTCCAGAGTTGGTCTCCCAAACGAGACACCTGAACTAAAGCCCCAGTGTAATGTCCCATTTGCTGCATTAAATGCCAACACCTCCTCTGCCAAAGCAACGTAAACAGCGCCATGAGCAACGATTGGAGAACCTCCAGTCCCTTGCAAATCTACAGACCATAAGCCTTGCCGCGATACGGCATCGACCGCATACAATCGTTGATCCATTGAAGTCACATAAATGACATTTTGATCAACAGCAGGAGAACTAAACAAGGGTCTTGGAGTCGGAAATGACCATGATTTCAAGCCCGTGCTTGCATTGACGGCGTATAGAGAACCATCCATAGAACCCACATAAATCATGCCTCCATCAACAACCGGACTTGACAGCCAAGCATTCAGCTCAGAAGACCACAGTTTATCCCCTGTCAAACTATCTAAAGCATATAAATAACCATCTTTCGAGGTAAAATAGATAATTCCTTCGCTAACAGCAGCTGCAGATACCAACGAAGGCAATAAACCAGTTGAATTAAACTCCCAAACTGGTAACCCACTTTGCGCTTCAACTGCATACAAAGCACCCGAACCGGAACCTACATATACCAGCTGATTGTTCGCTGCGATAATCCAGCTCAACTCTGCAAGATCAGAGAATGTATATCTCCATTGGACAGTCCCAGATTGAGCGACAGTAGAAAACGGGCTCAAGAAAGACAGTAAAAAAACAAAATAAAGTTGATTCTTGATCATAAAATAAATCTTAAAATATAGTAGTTGAAGTGCAAAACCCCAGGCCGCACAAAAAACACAGGAAATATAACAAAAAGGGCTACTCTACGACAAGTCGAACGGGATCTCCATTGCGAAAATCCAAAACAATTTCACCATCTCTACTCCTGCTTTTGCATTGTTACAACAATTTTTTTGTCGACGTTAATATCATTTTTTATGACTCCGACGTCTGCGCCAATATAGCGTGTTCCTAATGTTGTGATCTGATCAGGGCAACCACAAAGTCGGTCTAACATCCTATAGCTCGAAGACCGAATCAACCGATGTCAGAGCTTGTCAGGCAGGTCTTGTTTCAATCCTACCTGGACTTTTCATCCGTCTTTTGCTGACCCAGGAGCAAACCTGCGTCTAAAAGCTAGGCATTGACCCTATGAAACGCTTTTACCTCTGAGGCCAAAACTCATGAGCAAGTTCTGAAGAGTGCTTTAGCTAATGTTCATGCGCCAGATCAAACTCTTCCATATCTTCTAAGCCATCTGCTCCACAAATCATCGCTAGAGCACATCGCAAACACATGTCGAAACCCTCTAGAATCGCGAGGAACCTTCAAAATGGATAAGCAGATGACAAGATTTTCAATAGGCTCAGCGGGTTCCATAAGTGCCTCCAATAATGAGCCGGATACCTATAATACCAGACTATCATTGTCGATCATCATTGATGCCTTATGTCAATTCCCTGCTAAGTCTGTGCTAAATTCGACTTTGCGATCGCCCTGTCAAGTTTGCGAAAGCAATTTAGAATCCCATTCATTACAGCTCGTCCAAATGCCATAATTTATTTTGGCGGGAATCGCTGCTGAGACTGCTCTTTCTAGACGAACCCAGCCATAAGGCGGAATCTGATTTTCAAACGCAGACAAAGCAAAGGATTGGTCAAGCGTTACTAAAAACAAACACATTCTCAATGTAAAAAAACGAAACATGGTCAATCCTCTATCTTACGATCTATATTATGATCGACACAGCGAGCTAAAATACATTTCGATGAATCTTCAAAATCAGATCTCACATAACTCAGCGAACCATCTTTAAGAGAAATCACGGCAAACGAATCCGAGTCCATCTCATGGGGTGTGGAAGTCCAATAATACAATTCTTTAGGCTCCAACAACGGTTGAGCCGCCTCATGGATTCTAAACTTGCCGGATTTATAATCTACCAGTGTGACTACTTCTTTGATGCTCGGGAGACGCCAGGATGTAATGCCTATAAGTTTCACAGCATCCGCCAACTCTTTCGGAGAAGAATTTTCTAAAAGTGTTCTACGATCACATGAGGCTACCGCTTCAGAATGACTTAAACACGGAAACGATTTCGGAGCCCAGCACAATCCAGTAATACCATCGCAAAAACAAATCGTAACCAAAACAATTCTTCTCTCGCTCGCAATCTTCCTAGAAATATTTCCTGCGACAATATCACCAGGAGGATTATTCGTATACTCGAGAGACATAGCATTAACGAAACCACTCACGCAACGAACCCGGCGATCTGAGTCAATAGGTAGGCTCTCCAGAACCCCTTCATCCATCCGCAAACCAAGTACTTCCGAAGAACCGTTGAAACTTACTGAAGTCCAATAAACTTGACCCTCTGGATCTGGAGAGAAAATTGGATGAATGCGGTGGCTATCTTTCTTCGAATAATCGATTAAAGATTGCAGTTCCATCACGTTCGGCACACGCCAATCAAGGCCTGCTTTGCTTAAAGCTGCGCAATAAGCTTGGGCAGATCCTAATGTCTTGTCTTCCTTCCAGGTAAAGGTTTCTTCAGACGGAGTCTGCTCCCAAGTCAATCGAGTCAGTGTATCGAATACTGTACCGGGCCAATAGTTAAACGTTCTATATCGGTTAGCTTGATTTGTTTGATCTCGATAGGCCTCCCGAGGCCAGAGGTCTCGCACAGCCTGAGAGTAACCTGCTAAAGCGTCGGACACATTCAAAAAGACAGAACTCAAACAAGCAGCGATTACAAAGCAACATTTCATTTTTTTCATAAAAACCTCATCTCTTCTCACTGAATGCAGCGCCGACAAGCCTATAAGCGCATAGGAACTGAATCATCTTAAAACTACGCATGCAGGCTACTTACGATCGATACAACGAGTCAACATACATTTCGATCGATCTTCAAAATCGGACTTCACGAAGCTCAACGAACCATCTTTGAGAGAAATCACCGCAAACGAATTCGGGCGCTCCTCGTGCGGCGTGGAGGTCCAATAGTACAACTCTTTAGACTCCAACGATGGCAGAGCTGCCTCATGGATTCTAAACTTGCCGGATTTATAATCTACCAATGTCACTACTTCTTTGATACTTGGAAGACGCCACGATCTAGGGCCAACCTTTTCCGCCATTTCTACGAGCTCTTTCGGCGAAGAATCTTCTAAAAAATGTTTTCTATGATTACATCAAGCTGCCGCTTTAGAGCGACTTAAACATTGAAACGATTTTGGAGCCCAACGCAAACCGGTAATACTATCGCAAAAGCAAATCGTAGCTTTAGCAATTTCGTCATGAGGGCCAATGCCTACAGAAATATTTCCCGCCTCAAGATCATCAGGAGTATTATTCGTGTACTCGAAAGACATGGCGTTCCGGAATCCACTCACGCAACGAACACGTTGTTTCGAATCCGCAGAAAGACTTTCCAGAACCCCTTCATCCATCCGTAAACCGAGTACTTCCGAATAACCCTTGAAACTTACTGAAGTCCAATAAACTTGACTCTTTGCATCTGACGAGAAGATTGGATGAATGCGGCGACCATTTTTTTCCGAGTAATCGACTAAAGACTGCAGTTCCATCACATTCGGGACACGCCAATCAAGGTCTGCTTTGCTCAAACTTACACAATAAGCCTGTGCTGAACCCATCTCAGCATCGCGGCTCCAAACTAGTTTGTCGGATGAGATGGTTTTTTCCCAGATGAGACCCGTGAACAAATCTCGAACCGCATCGTCCTTGTCAGCCAGATATCGTTGAGGCTGATTTGTTGAGTCATCGAAAGCATAGCCCGACAAGAAAAAAGATGTCTGAAAGATAAAAATAAAAAAAGATATTTTCATAGTTAAAGTGCTCATAAACTATCCGATTTAATTGCGTACAATGTAAAGTCGTAAACCACATAGATTAGACCGTCTCTAATGACTGGTGCAGTGGAAACCGTGCCTTGAAGCCGACAAGTCCAAAGCTCTTCTTTTGTTTCTAGATCGAAGGCAACCAACGCACTTGGAACAGGCAAATACAGAGTCGAATTAAACACGCTTGGAGCTAGCAAAAAATAACTACTGGTATTCAATTGCCACTTCTCCTCTCCTGACAGATCATCAAGAGCAAACAATGTGTCATTGCTGCCAAAAACCAACACACGGTCCTTTTCCAAGACCGGTATCTGAAACGAAACATCCGCGCTAAATTCCCAGAGTAATTTCCCATTTGTTGCATTAAATGCGAACACCTCACCCTCTTGTAAACCAACATAAACACTATCTCGAGCAACGACTGGAGAAGATCCAAATCCTTCTAAATTTACAGACCATAAGCTTTCATGCGATCCGGCATCAATCGCGTATAATGTTTGATCCATCGAAGTTATATAAACAATATTTTTATAAATGGCAGGAGAAGAAAACAATGCTCTTTGAGTTGGAAATGACCATAATTTCAGACCTGTACTCGCATTGACAGCGTATAAAGAAAAATCGAGAGAACCCACATAAACCACGCTTCCATTAACAACCGGACTTGACGCCCAAGCCTCAACCTCAAAAGACCATAATTTATTCCCTGTCGAACTATCTAAGGCATACAAATGACCATCTCTCGAAGTAAAATAAATACTTCCCTCGCTAATAGTGGCTGGGAATATCAATGAATCAGTTGCATTAAATCCCCAAGCCGGTAATCCGCTCTGCGCTTGAATCGCATACAAAGCACCCGAAAGCGAACCCACATACACTTGGTCGCTCACGGCAACGGCCCATCCCAACTCTGCAGGATCAGAAAACGTATGTTTCCACTGCACAGTCCCTGAACGAGCGACAGCAAGCAGAGGACTCAAAAAAGACAGTAAAAAAACAAAATAAAAGTGATTTTTGATCATAAAATACATCCTCAAAATAGAACATCTGAAGCGGAAAAACCTAGACGGCACAAAAAGGCATCGAAACTACAAATATCGTAAAACTGTGAAGAAAATTCGGAGATGAAACCACATTGACGCAATAGGCAATTTATCATTACAACCTCCTGGACAATCTAAATTCACAATACACGTAGCGCACACTTCTCTAGTATGGCATCCGAATCTAGAAGAGCTTTCAGCATGAAGAGAAGGAAAAAAGTACGGAAAACACAACAAAAAGAACCACTCCACGACAAGTCGAACACGATCTCCACTGCGAAAACTCAAAACAATTTCACCATCTCTACTCCTGCTTTTGCATTGTTACAGCAACTTTTTTTTCGACGTTAATGTCATTTTTGATGATTCTGACATCTGCATCAATAGCATTCTAAAAAAGATTTAAGAAAGCTCGAAGCACTGCATCACCTAAGAAAACGAGACTATTAAACGGAACAGTTATTTGCTTCCTGCGATCGTACGCATCTTAACGCTGGCTGAATAGGCAAGAGACCATTTTAATTTATAGAAACTTGCAGAGTGCTTGGGGTAAAATTAGCTTACTCATCTCCAGTTCTTACGCATCGAACCGGTAGATTTTCCATTTTCGTCTCAGTATCAAGATCACCACTCATAAAACTAGCCGTCCAAACGAGCCTAGTATTCTTAAAAATCGTTGAAGACAAATAGGAATCAAGCCGGGTCTTTAGAAATACATCGCTGTTTATACTGGGTCTGATGCGACTGTAATCCACCAGCGTTGTGAGGGCTTTAATCGACGGCAAATGCCACTGATATTCCCCTAGTGCCAAGTTATGACAATACTGCTTGGCCATCTCCCAATTGCAAACTCTCTTGGGGGTCCTTTCCCAAACAAGGCCAGTCACTCGATCTTTTATTTGCTTCGTTGTTTCTGTAATCAGACCATTCTGCTCATCGACATAACGTTCTGATGGTTGCATGGACTCACCCCGGACACAATGAACGCTAACGTCTGGGTGCTTCAATAAAACATAGATCGAGGACCCTGATTTAAAGTCAAAAACCCACGCAACACGAGACAAATTGGCACGAGCAGCGGAGGCCCAGTACAACGGATTTGCCTGATCGGAAAAAATTTCTTGATTCGTCATCGGAGCATTAATCCGAGTGTAATCCATCAACGATTGAAGTTCTGTGACGCTTGGAACTCTCCAGTCCGAATAGTTTCCTTTTCGCAACCTTGAACAATAAGACTGCGCCGAGCCACGTGCAGCAGTTGAACTCCAAAATACGTTTCCAGCGGTATTGCTTTGCTCCCAGCTCAAACCCGTAAAATGATCCTGCACGATGAAAGAGTTTTGAGACTCTCCCTCAACGGCGTAGCGGCCCGATTGATGCGTCCCATCTTCATAAGCAGAATAGTTCCAAGGCTGAGCAAGCAGCCCAAAGGATGATGAAAAATATAAAACGTTGACTAAAAAAACTTTAAATTTAAAAACCTTGCCCATAGGATACCTCAACTGTTGCAACGAACACATCAGCCTAGCAAAACATTTTCATTTCTCAGGTATCCTATTCTGAGTGAGATTCAAAGCTTTAAGAATGAAACTCAGCCAAGCTCGGTACTTCCACAAAGCTTAAGTAGATCCAAACGTATTCCGGGTTAAATTGCGAAGCCACATGATCATAGAGCTCGCGCGCTTCTTCTTTCGAAAGGTTCTTAAAAAAATCCGGTTCCGTCTCTACCAAGCCTTGTTCATTGGGAACTTGGAGGTAGTCCAAAGTCGCTTGGAGCATGGGTCTTTGAGTGTAGAGCCAATTTCGAATAATTTCCTGGCAGACTTGGATTTCAGCTTCTGAAGAGCTTTTTTTGAAGCGCTCATGAAGCCTACGTGCTTGGTCTTCTTGCTTCTTACCCAGTTGGAGCAGGACGCTGTTTCCAGCCGCTTTAATACCCATACGCGCATAAAGCGTATCGCGAACTTTTCGTGAGCAAGCAGTAATCATCGCTGTAAAAGTGGGTTCTGAAATTTTCGAGATAATCTGAAGCGAGTTCATTCGGCTCTTCTAAAGACTTTTTGCTTCAAAAACAAGCATTCACGTAAGATCGTTGAGCTTCCAAACTTTATCCCATACCAAACGCGGATTGTGCGTCACCATGAGCACAGTCAATCCAAGTTCTTGATTGAGCTCTTCGATTAAGCGAACGATCCCAGCTCCTGTTGTTTCATCCAAATTACCGGTTGGCTCATCCAATAAAAGCAGTTGCGGCTCGGCCACCAGAGCCCTGGCTAATGCAACTCGTTGCTGCTCGCCTCCTGAGAGCTCGCCGGGTTTGTGATCCCATCGATTCCCAAGACCCACACGTTCAAGCCATTGCTTCGATCGAGAAACGCGATCCGGTGCCCGTTGAAACAGCAAGGGCATGCCCACGTTTTCAAGCGCCGTGAACTCCGGCAAAAGATGGTGAAATTGAAAAACAAATCCAATTTTTTGATTGCGAAATCGTGCCCATTCCGCATCCGTGCTTTGGCTTAAGCTCTGCCCATCGTATCGAATCTCTCCAGAGCAAGGTGCATCCAAGGTCCCAATCAAATGCAGCAGCGTGCTCTTACCCGCTCCCGAAGCTCCCACGATGCTCACACGCTCGCCAGAGGCAACAGAAGCGCTAAAGTCTTTCAAAACCACAATCTTGCGTTCTCGCAAAAAGTAAGATTTGGACAGCTGTTCGAGTTCTAAATTCATTCGTATCGAAGTCCTTCCACCGGCTTTAAGCGAGCTGCCATGAGAGAAGGAGGAATGGTCGCCAAAAAGCTTAGCACCAAAGACCCGAATACAACCCAGCTGACTTCTGCTGGGTTCATTCGAACGGGTATTTGGCTAATGTAGTAAATCTCGGCATCGAGACCAATGCCTAGTTTTTGCAAAAGCCAGCAGCCTCCAATCCCGATCAAAGTCCCCAGTAGAGTCCCAACAGCCCCGATCGATACACCATAAATCACAAAAATTTTCATTACCGAAACATGGGTTGCGCCCATGCTCTTCAAAATAGCGATTTCTTTGCCTTTTTCTAAGACAACCAAAATGAGCGTCACCAAGATCAAAAGACTCGCCATCGCCAAAAGAGTCATTAAAATAATAAACATGGCTACTTTTTCGAGTTTGAGAGCAGAAAATAAAGATCGGTTCATCTCCATCCAGTCCCGCACGTAGAACGGGTACGCTCCAGCGGCTTTTTCGATCTCTTCCCCCACCCAAGCCGCTTCATCCGGGTGATCGATGCGATACTCGACTCCAGAAACCCCCATTCCAAGCCCAAAAAGGCTTTGAGCACTGGCTAAAGCAATATAGGCAAATTTCGAATCGTACTCGTACATGCCCGTTTTAAAAAGGCGAACCACCTTAAAGGTTCGCGTTTTGGGCATCAGCCCCATGGGGCCTAATTCGCCCATCGGACTCACCAAACGAATCGCATCCCCTTCAAAAACGCGCAGGGTTTTGGCCATTTCTTCGCCAATGACAATTCCGTGGGAAGCAATACTTTCATCCGCAATGCCCTTCAACACGCAACCCGTCATGTTGTATTGAGAAGACAACATGCCCTCTCCTAAGACAAAAGGTTGTGCGGACTCGACTCCCTTTAAACGCTTTGTCTTCTCCAAAACCAGGGGATAGTCCGAAAAATCATGGCCGTATTTCATGAGCATCACATGAGGATTTGCACCGAGAATCTTATCGCGAAAATCAGTGGAAAACCCGTTCATCACACTCATGACCAAGATAATGCCTGCACAGGCGGACATAACGGCCAAAATAGAGATAAACCCAATCATGGAAATGGCTTGATGATTTCGCTTAGCCATCATAAAGCGTCTCGCCACAAAAGCTTCACTGGAAAAACTGGGATTCCAGCGCCCTTCCCCCCAAAACAGATAGAAAAACGCGCCGATGACCACCAAAATCAGACCGATTCCGCCCCCCCAAGCAACTCCCATCACAATCTGAAAAGCCGAAGCCTCGTTCATCGAGCACGCATCTTGGGAAAGAGCACCACTTCTCGAATGGAAGCGCTGTTGGTTAAGAGCATCACCAGGCGATCAATCCCGATTCCCTGCCCGGCAGCCGGCGGCATGCCTATTTCAAGCGCCGTCAAGAAATCTTCGTCCATGTCATGCGCTTCATCGTTGCCAGCATGACGTTGCCGCAATTGAGCCTCAAAACGCTCTCGTTGGTCCACCGGATCATTCAATTCCGAAAACGAATTGGCCAACTCCATCCCCCCAATAAAGAGCTCAAATCGGTCTACCACCGCTGCGTCACTATCTCTTCGACGCGCGAGTGGGCTAACCGCTACGGGGAAATCCAGCAAAAATGTCGGCTGTATCAACGTTTTTTCAATTTCATGTTCAAAGACAGCGTAGAGCAAATGCAAGGCCAAATTCCGATTCTGAACCGGATCCTCCCCAATCATCCCGTGTTCTTCGAGGATTTTCTGAGGAGCGTTCGGAGTCACGCAGCGTCCTTCCGCAATCTGAAGGGCCCAGGAAACGTCTTTCGTTTGTTCCAACTCTTGAACTTTTTGTTCCGAAAGCCCAATATGTTCGCCGACCAAACGAGCAATGCTCACACGCCGGAAAGGCTTCTTAAAATCGATTTCATGCTCGCCCCAGAAGATTTTAGCCTCTTCGCTGACCAAGAGGGCCAACTCTCGAAAGAGTTTTTCGGTCAAGTCCATGAAATCTTGGTATGTCGCATAAGCCTGGTAGAATTCGATGGTCGTGAACTCGGGATTGTGCGTCGTACTCACCCCTTCGTTTCGAAACAGCCGCCCGATTTCATAAACTCGTTCAAAACCGCCCACCAGCAAACGCTTCAGGTGCAGCTCCGTTGCAATTCGCAAACTCAAATCTTCGTTCAACGCATTGTGATGCGTCATGAAAGGCCTGGCAGCAGCTCCGCCCGCAACATCGGATAAGATCGGAGTCTCCACTTCCATAAAGCCTTGAGCATCGAGAAAAGACTGTATTTTTCGAATCACTTTGGAGCGTGTCTGGAATATCTGACGCGTGTGTTCGTTCACGATCAAATCCAAGTAACGCTGACGGTATCGTTGTTCAACGTTGCTGAGCCCATGCCACTTTTCAGGCAGCGGCCTCAGCGACTTGGTCAGAATCTGAAAACGAGTGACCTGCAGCGAAAGTTCACCCGTTTTGGTCCGCATCGCAAAACCTTCCACACCGATGAAGTCCCCCATGTCAAGCCAACGCAACTGTTCGTAGGCTTCTCCTAAGGATTCTTTCTGAAAAAAAAGCTGCATGTGACCGGAGCTATCTTGAATCCGGTAAAAAGAGGCTTTCCCCAGCGAACGAATGGCCATAATGCGGCCCGACAGTTGATGCCGCCGGCCAGCCTCAGCCAACTCTTCGCGACTAAACGATTCGTATTGCTTGGCAAATGCCTCTAAACAATCCGAGGGTTTAAATGTATTATCGTAGGGGTTTTGGCCAATGGCTCGGAAATGGATCGCCTTTTCCAAACGCTCTTCACGGATACGCTGCTCGGTCATAAGACCACTCGCGTAAACCGTCAGTGCCGTGGAAGCAATACCTCCCTGCGAAGCATCAACGTTTATGATACGTTCTCACGGAAATGCCAAAGGTATTTCTTTAAGTCGACACGATGGTTCAGCACGACAACACCTTCCATTTTGAGTAGCTGTTTGTGCCGAATGCCGTTTTCGCTGAATTCCGCAAAAGGCAAGGTCCCATCGGATTTGATCACGCGTTGCCAAGGTAATTGATGCTTTTGGGTGCAGGTGTGCAAAAGCCAGCCAACCATCCGTGGCGCTCTTGGATTACCGGCTAGCCTCGCAATCAGGGCATAGGTCGCCACTTTGCCCTCTGGGATCGAATGGATCAACGAGATGGCGTTTTTTGAGAATTCGGTTTGAGTATTCATGAGACCTAAAAACTCCGTGATGAACCTCATTTTCCATACACCGAAACGAGCCCAAGTCCAACTGCATAGACCTCAGCCCTCAAGAAGGCTTCACGATCTGCATGCGTGGGCTTGAGGTTTCGAGCTTTCTGTTGCTATAAGCTTTGTGATGACAAAGCGCATACTGTTCGGTACCGACGGAATCCGTGGCCAAGCTAATTTTTATCCCATTACCGTCGAGGTCATGTTGGCTCTCGGCAAAGCACTCGGCTTTTGGGTCAAGCAAAACCCCAAAAACAAGCGCGGCCTCGTGGTCATTGGCAAGGACACCCGGTTGTCCGGTTACGCTTTGGAACAAGCTCTCTCCGCAGGTCTATGTTCCATGGGAGCAGACGTCCGGCTGCTTGGCCCTCTCCCCACACCTGCCATTGCACACCTCACGACTGCCTTGCAAGCAGACGTCGGGCTGATGATCTCGGCGAGCCACAACCCTTACGAAGACAACGGCGTTAAGATTTTTGGACCCGATGGCTTCAAACTTCCGGATTCCAAAGAACTGGAACTCGAACAACTCATCTTTCATCCCAGTTTTGAGACCACAAGCCAAATTGGCAAGGTCAAGCGCATCAACGATGCAGCGATTCAGTACATGGATTATCTTCTTTCTTTGGCCAATCCGGATTTTCATCTCAAAGGCCTCAAAATTGTTTTGGATTGCGCCAATGGAGCTGCTTACAAAGTTGCTCCTAGGCTGTTACACGAGCTGGGCGCAGAATTAATTATTTTGGGCGCTTCTCCAAACGGAACCAACATCAATCATGAAATTGGTGCACTTCACCCTCAATTCGCTCGTAAAATCGTGCAAGATACGGGAGCAAATTTAGGCATCGTGCTCGATGGAGATGCCGATCGCGTCGTTCTCATTGATGAAACCGGCCAAGTGATCCCGGGCGATACCTTGCTCGCTTTGGTTGCTCTATATCTTCAAACAGAAGGCCGCCTGACTCACAACACGGTGGTCTGTACCGAAATGAGTAATTTTGGGCTTGAGCAATCCCTTCATCAGCATGGGATTTCTGTTGAGAGAACAGCCGTGGGAGACCGTTATGTCGTCGAGCGCATGCGTCAAAAAGGCTATGCATTTGGCGGAGAAGAATCCGGTCATCTCATCTTCTTAGGCCATGGAACGACTGGAGATGGGCTTGCTGGAGCTTTATTGGCACTCAATCTTCTTCAAGAAAAAAAGCAAACGCTTTCCGAACTAAAAACTCTTTTGAAGCTCATGCCTCGCTCGATTCAGAATCGGCTCGTTCCTGCAAAGCCACCGCTTTCCGAGCTTCCTAAGTCGTCTGCACTGATTGCAAAAATCACGCACGAGTTGGGCGCTAGAGGGCGCATTTTGGTACGTTACAGCGGGACTGAAAAGAAATTACGCGTCCTCGTTGAGGGACCCGATTTGAGCAGCATCGAAGCCATGGCACAGGCCGTGGCAGACTCCGTGATTCAAGAAATCGAAGAACAGCTGAATTAAAAAAATAGCAGCACCCAAAGTGCTGCTATCAAGCTTAACGGAAACTTGAGCGAGGCTTAGAAGCCCATACCGCCCATGCCACCACCCATGCCGCCCATTCCGGCGCCTGGAGCAGCAGTTTCTTTTTTATCGTCGGACTTATCCGCAATCATGGCTTCGGTGGTTAACAGAAGCGAAGACACAGATACCGCATTTTGGAGCGCAGTACGGGTTACTTTGGTCGGGTCCATAATGCCCCAAGCAATCATATCGCCGTACTCCTCATTGGCTGCATTAAAGCCAAAAGTACCGGTTCCTTCCTTCACTTTATTGACCACAATGGAGCCTTCATGACCCGCATTGGTCGCGATCATACGAAGAGGCTCTTCGCAAGCACGCTTCAAAAGTTCAACACCAAATTTTTCGTTGGGAAGAACTTCCAAACCATCCAAAGCCTTCAGCGCACGAATCAAAGCAACCCCGCCTCCCGGAACAATGCCTTCTTCAACCGCTGCACGGGTTGCATGCAAAGCATCTTCCACGCGAGCCTTCTTTTCCTTCATTTCGATTTCAGTGGCTGCACCAACTCGAACAACCGCAACACCACCGGCCAGTTTGGCCAGGCGCTCTTGAAGTTTTTCACGATCGTAATCGGAAGTTGTTTCTTCGATTTGACCTCGAATTTGCTTGATACGAGCTTGAATGGCATCCGTTTGGCCACTGCCGTCAATCACAGTGGTGTTGTCTTTATCAACCGTCACGCGCTTGGCACGGCCCAGATCGGCCAACCCAACGCTTTCTAGTTTCACTCCCATGTCTTCCGAAACGAAGCGAGCCCCTGTCAAGGTGGCAATGTCTTCCAACATCGCTTTGCGACGATCCCCGAATCCTGGAGCTTTGACTGCGCAGATATTCAGAGTTCCACGAAGTTTATTCACAACCAAGGTTGCCAAGGCTTCGCCTTCCACTTCTTCCGCGATAATCAACATCGGACGGCCACTCTTAGCTACTTGCTCCAGCACAGGAAGCATGTCTTTGAGGTTCGAAATCTTCTTTTCGTAAACCAAGATGTAAGGATCGTCCAACTGAACTTGCATGCGCTCGGCATTGGTCACAAAATAAGGAGACAAATAACCGCGGTCGAATTGCATCCCTTCAACGACTTCCAAAGTCGTTTCGAGGCTTTTGGCTTCTTCCACCGTAATCACGCCTTCTTTACCAACCTTTTCCATCGCTTGAGCAATGATTTCGCCAATGGTATGGTCGCCGTTCGCTGAAATCGTTCCGACTTGCGCAATTTCCCGATGATCTTTCGTCGGTTTGGATTGCCTCTTCAGCTCTTCAACCAGGACCCGAGTGGCTTTATCCAACCCGCGTTTGATTTCCATTGGATTATGACCCGCCGCTACGTACTTCGAGCCTTCTGCGTAGATTGCTTGAGCCAATACCGTGGCCGTCGTGGTACCATCGCCTGCATTGTCCGAAGTGCGAGAGGCCACTTCTTTCACCATCTGAGCACCCATGTTCTCAAACTTATCAGCCAACTCAACTTCTTTCGCAACCGTCACACCATCTTTGCTGATGGTAGGAGCTCCCCAGCTCTTTTCAATGACCACATTGCGGCCTTTAGGACCCAGAGTGACCTTCACGGTATTGGCCAGGGTATTTACCCCTCGCAACAATTTTTCACGAGCGTTTGTATCAAAAATAATTTCTTTTGCGGACATCTTGACTCCTTTTTTTACTGAATAATTCCCAGCAGATCATCTTCTTTCAAAAGCAGAAATGACTCGCCATTCAGCTTGATTTCAGTTTCGGAATACTTCGAGAAAAGAACACGATCTCCAGCTTGGACGGTCAAAGGACGGAGTGTTCCATCGTTCATAACCTTGCCAGAACCAACCGCTACGACTTGGCCTTCAAGAGGCTTTTCCTTCGCGCTGTCTGGGATGTACAATCCACCTCGGGTTTTTTCTTCGCTCTCAACTCGCTTAACCAAAACGCGGTCATGCAGAGGCTTTAACTGTGTCGACATGCAAAACTCTCCTTTATCTAACTATGTGGCAAGGAGGATAAGCACTTCCGTCATTCGGTCAAGGGGCCAAATGATCTCGATAATGTTCTTTGTAGATTTCAATCAAGGTCAAAAACATGGTGACGACCAAAGGACCATAAAAAAGCCCCAAGACCCCAAACAAGTGCACGCCCCCTAAGACCGATAGAAGCACCAAGACGATATGCACGCGGCTTTTTCCTCCGATCAGGCGAGGCTTTAAAACCAGCTCACACAACCCTAAGTAAGTCAGGTTATAGAGAAAATACAACCAGGCCTGGTCATTCTGGCCTTTGCTCATCAAAATGAGTGTTGCAGGCAAAATGACAATCCAGGAACCGATCACCGGCAAGAAAGCCGATAGTCCCAAAACCACCCCCCAGAAAATACCTGGCCCTAGATGGAACCAATGAAAACCCAGCCCTCCCAAGATGCCCTCTAAAAGCCCAACCAGCCCATTGCCCACAAAAACAGCTTTGCAAATCTCGGAAAACTGCCGAACCAGGTACTCCTTCTCTTCTTCGGGCAAAGGGGAAAGCTCCATGATGTACTTTTTAAGTTCGGTTCCGCTCACCAAGAACGTGAATACAATGAGCATCGTAATCACCAGGTTAAAGGCGATTAAAAGAGCATTGCTCGCCAACTCGCTCAAACGGTCGTACAGCATCCCCCCAAAGGAACTCATGAGTTGACTCACACTTTCAACGATTTTTTCTGCGGGTAAATCAATGCCGATCTGGCTGGCTAAAAGCCGAATCTGGGCGATTAAAGGATGCTGGCTGGAAAAGTCTGACAATGAGCTTCCCAAAAGATTGTTAACATTTTTGCTTTGGTAAAATTCAAACGCCTGCTGCGAAAGCTGACTCACAAAGAAGCTAAACGGCAACGAAACGCCCAAGATAATCAAGAGCAGCACAAAACTCGCAGCGATGTACTTTCTGCCGCGACACACCAAGAGAACCGACTCGTAAAGAGGGTAAAAAATCGAGACCAAAACCAGGCCCAAAACAATGGGCGTGATAAAAATCCAAAAAAGATCGACCAACAGATACAAGGTAGACAAAAGCAAGACGAGAAAGACCGCCAGCGTGAGTCGTGAATTAGGCATCCCAGAGCCCTAACACGATTTCAAGGAGACAGCCAACGGCGTTCCGCTTCTTTTTCATCCCACTCTAAATGCCTTTTATGATCAACGATGGGATAATAAAGACCGATGGCTCCTGTGACGGAACAGACATCTTCTAGATTTTTCTTGAGGTCATCCACCAAAATAATTCTCTTGGGCTTAAAAGAGATGTCTTTTAGATAATTCAAGAGCGCTTGGCCTTTGGGATAATTGTTGTGCGCAAACAAAATCCCTTCATGATAGTAGGCCGAATCTTCGAAATGACTGGTTTTTGAAAAATCAATCCCGACCGACTTCACCTGCCGAAGCGTTGCATCCAGCAGTATCAAATTCCGCGATGTGAGGGCCATCACCGAAACGCCACGCTTCTGGAGGTTTGCAATGACTTTCGGCGCAATCTCTTCAATCAGCCTAACATCCGTGCGATCAATCGCTCCCCAGCTGCGTTTCAGGATTTCATCTTGCCGATCCGGGTATTTTTTGAGCATGTCGTTGAACCAGTTCGCATGCCCAACCATATCGGTTGATTCAAAAAGGGTGTTATCCAAATCAAAAAGCACGAGAGTATCTGGAACAATCCAGTTTTCAAGTTCTTTGATGCTGCTAATTTCATGGATCTCAGGTTCAGAAACCGGTTTTTTCACCTGAAGAGTGGCGCAAGAACCCGCGAACAGCAGCAAAAAAAGAAGTGCGCTCATGTGGAGCTGGCAGCTATCATGTCAATTTAAATTTGTAAAGAGCATCCTGCGGGCTGAAAAAAGAACGGATGAATCGATATCTTAACCCATGTCCCGCTTAGCACCAAACGCATCGATCCTTTTCTTCCCCGTGAGGGGTTTAGGTGCCACAGCCAAGCCCACCCCATTTTACCCAGCCCAGCGTCTGTTGCTTTCAGCAACCTCCTCTGGCTGGGCTGTGGCACCTAAACCCCTCACGGGGCCTTATCATCTGTGATAGCTTGCGAAGGTGAAGATTTTTGGAGCTAAAGATCTTTTTCATCAAAAGAAATACGATGTTTTGCTAGAAGCACTCTCAGCTCATCCTTAGGCTTTATGTTACGATGGTGCTCTTTTTGTTTTTGAATATATTGACGAACCACTGTCAGTTGAGATTGGCTAACGGAAAACACACCATAACCTTGCTGCCAGGCAAAGGTCGCAAAATCCGCCCGCTTGGTCTTGAACCATTTGGAGGAATTTGACTTCAACTTTTCTGCCATCGTCGCGGCGGCCATGGTTCTGGGCAGGCCTAAAAGAATATGAACATGATCTTCAATGCCTCCGATTTCATAGACATTCGCCCCCTCTCCATGAGCGATCGCTGCAAGATAGGCGTACAAATCATTTCTAATCAATTCCACAATAAAACCGTGCCTATTTTTGGTTGAAAAAACAAAATGCACCAAGATGCAAGCGTGTGATTGTCCCATCCCATACTCCCGAGTAGAGTTATCGGAGCTGCAAAGGTTTTGGTGTTCCTCCATGACGTTTGAGCCGTAATCGATCCCGTTTAATCAATATCTCGATGCAGTTGCCGCATGCCATCGAATCGACCTTTTCTTCCCCGTGAGGGGTTTAGGTGCCACAGCCCAGCCAGAGGAGGTTGCTGAAAGCAACAGACGCTGGGCTGGGTAAAATGGGGTGGGATGAAATAAAATTGAACGGCCATACGATCCGACGTGAACCATCGAACACTCACATCCACAGGCATACAATCCATGCGAACCACCGAACACCCACATCCACAAACATACAATCCATGC
>JAECQY010000009.1 GCA_016000045.1 Myxococcaceae bacterium
GCTCGTTGAGCTGCAAGATGAGCACTGGGAATCGAGCCGCGTTGGATCAATTGGGTAATGATACGGCCAGTTGCGCTCTCGCTGGTTCGAACTCCCTTCTGCTGAAGAATCCAGCGGATCTTTCTTTTACCCCAAGTAGGGTGTTCACGGCGAAGCTCTAAGATGGGAATTCTGAGCTCATGGGGTACTTTCGTTTTCCGCAAAGAACAGGTACATCGGCTTTTCGGGATCAACGATTGAAGATTGGCCGTCTTTCGAGCCTTCCAACGAAAGAGTGGCTTTGGAGACTCCAACAATCTGAGTGGCATCTCCACTGGAAAGACCTTTGGAAAGAGCTCGTTCGAAACGTTCTAAAGCATTCCACCGCTTGAGGGCTGCCGGATCATTAGGGCTTATGCGAAGCTTGTTTATCAGATGCCTGGTAACCGTGTAGGTGCTTCATCTGTATAAAAGGGCTCTTGGTAATCAATTGAACGAACTACTTGCTTGATTGGCAAGTGTGTTTGCTGCTCTAAAGATAAGATCATGAGCTGCTCTTATTTCATTGGCATATCCGTTAGGTGGCTGTTGAAGATTCGCGATTTCAAGAATACGATTTCGATCCAGGCCATCCAAACGAGCCCCCAGTCCTGCCAATATTACAAGATTATCGGTAGTAAATGGACCACAATCATGAGTATTATTTTGCTGTTGGATATGCAAATCAATAATATCAGGCGCTAGAGCGGTCAGAGAATGCCCATGGTGTTGCAGGGCACTCACTAATATAAGTGCATTTTTTTCTTGTTCGATACCAGACCCTGTCGGATTATTGATTATCACCTGAAGTGCCCCACTAGCTTGCATTCTCAAAACCATTCCCGCCCAATGGTTTCCATGTAGGAAAATAGGCATAACAACGGTTTTGCCATTCAAAACCAGCTCAACAGCGTTTCCTATCGCGTTTTGCAGTAATTCTGCATTTTCAAAAACAGCAGTAGCCGGAGCAATAACTCTGTAACCTTCTTCCTCTGGCAAGAGGCGTTCCAAAAGGGTTTTTATTTGATCATCAGTATACCAGTCTTTCTGATGTGGATCAACCTCTTCGAAGTCTTTATCTGTTGGCTGTTCTTGCTCCTCTGGCTCTTCCAAAGAAGAAAGAAAAGTCCAGAGTACATACCTGCTTATAATTTCATTGGTAGAGTCGAATTGTGGACTTGAATAATGAGTAAAAGTAACACGAGCACTATCCGTCTGTGGGTGTTGTTTTAATGATATGTCTATTTCCCCTTCATAATTCATCCGTTTTTCTTGGTTTTTACTTATCTCTCCTGAAAGACGAATGAGTTTCTCGTGATCAAAAACATAACTTGTCACAATTTGATTATGCTGAACGACAGCCAAGCTTTTCCAGACCCAGCAAGCCCAATTGAGAGAGTCATTAATTGAGCGATGAAATGCTACTAGGGGAAGCTTGAAATCACCCTTGACTTGGATTGCTCCAGGAGCCCAGATTGCTCCTGAAGAATTCGAGGGTTCAAAAATAAGAAAGTCTGGAAGTTTTACGTTATATTTAGGATATTCTAAATAGTCTGGATTATCAGACAGAAGACGCCGAGTATCTTCAATATTTCTGCCGAATTTTTTTGCTATTATGTCATGATTTAATGCCCCCATATCATCGCATAGATTTTTAATAAATTTATTAACTTGATTTTGTATCCATTCAGGCAATTCTACGCAAGAATCAATATTGACGCTTAAAACACCATCAATTGGATAAATTTCAGTTAAATAATTTTGTAATTTTAAAGCATAAAGAAGCAATTCAGATGGATAAATTTCAGATGAATAATTTTTTAATTTTGAAGTATAAAGAAACTCAGAAGAAGCTGGTAAAATAAAAAAATGAAAACCAGATATTGAATAAATAATCCATGGAAATCCAGTTAATCCATACATATCAACTAATCCTGGCTCTTGTTTTAATAAGCCTTTGTCTGAAATATATAAATATATTTTATGAATAGGAATCGCATCATCAGCTAAAAATTCTCTTATACTTGAAACGAAACTCCATATTGCATTACGAGCCTTAAAGGGCTGGTTTTTCGGGTCTGTCATTGAAATAAAATTGTAACGGTTTGACAGGCCGGAAAGATATGCGCGATAAGCCAAAGATGAAATTGTGTGAAACAACCAAGGGCCATATTTAAGTGGTTTAGGATAGACATAACAATGATTACGCGATCTTGCTCGATGAACTCCCAGAAGGAACGGAGTAAACTGTTCATGAAAAAGAGACTCACCTAATTTATTTAGCCGTTGCTCACATGCCCCAGGGCCACCTGTGCATAGTAACGGGAGAGTCATATCTGGAAGGCCTAAAGGTCGGTTAATTCCAGGTATTACAAAATGGGAAGAAAACAATGAAAGTAAAGATTCCGTTATCCAGTGACTGCCCGCTATTTTATATCCATTTTTCCGGCAATCTCTGAAACACAGCATACACGCTGGTGTAGTGTCTGCAGAATTCGGCTTTAATTTAGGCTGAAGTTGAAGCAGCCGAGCAAAACACTTGAACAAGAGATGTAATTTAACCGTATCCGATTTGAATCCCGAACTCGAAAGCAGTTCAATAATGGCATGTCGCAATTGATTGGTTTCGGACTTCTTATCTGAACTACCGACATAGTTAATACTTTGCAAAGACTCCTTAGCTTTTCGTTCAGATTCCTCGGCCTGATAGAAAAAATCAAGAGCTTTTAAATAATACGAGTCTCGAGACTCAACAAGTTCGAACATAATGTCAGTAGTTTGAGCATAAAAGAGAGGTGTTTCGCCCGATTCATCCAATTCAGTAGCCCTGGAAGGATCCTGTTTGAGCAAAAGTCTAACGATCTCTATTTCCCCTTGCTTAACAGCCTCGTGAATATCTCCAGCAAAAAGATTCACTTGCGCAACATAAAAAAAGCAAACAAACCAACTTAAGATCGATTTCACTAGCATAAAAGGTCCCGAAAATTAAAGTGACTAGGGCATTTAAAAATCTGATCAAACCAGATTCATTTTTCAACACGACCACTATTCCTAATCAATTTGGCTGTCAACTTCTTCTAGAGCGGCTCCAGCCACAGCGATTCCCGTCAAAATAAATTATGGTGTTTAAACGAGCTGTCCGGATTGAGCAGTTGGAAAAAGAAATGCGTTCTTAGAAAGCCGATGATTTGTATCCGCGAGATGCAGCCGCAGCGATTCCTGGCAAAATAAGTTATGGTGTTTAAGCGGGCTGTCATGTGCCCGGGTTCAAGACATTTGAGACTGGAAAGGGCTCACTTGGATTGATTTTTGGCCGTTGACTGTCTTGTTTGATCATCGAAGCAATTTTGTGTGAATCCGAATTTAGTCCGGAGTAATTTTGGTTTAGCCTGAATTTATGGCGATTCGTTATGGAAGGTATCCTATTCAGGAAGACCTAAGGTTTTGCCGTTCACAACCTTTTGTCAAAGAATTAAGGATGCCTTGTGCGCTGTCGTTTTCAGCATTCCAATTTAGAGCAAAAAATGGAAAGAGCTCTTCGTAATGCAAAAGCAAATTGAAGAACTTGGCTTAAAGCTCTTTGAAGAAATGCGGGGAGAAATCCCTGGAATATTTAACAGCGACTATTGGCAGGGAAAGCTGATGGACTGGGTGATGAAAGATCCAAGCTTCCGAGTGGATCTGTTTCATTTTGTGGATGTTCTGCCCCAATTAAGGAGTTCTGAACAAGTCGCTCAGCACATTAAAGAATATCTGCTGAAAGAGGGCCGTATATTGCCAGGCGTGATCAGCGTGGCGTTGAAAGCGGCGACTGCGCGTTTAAGTTCAGGAATTGCGACAAGAAGCATCCGTAAAAATATCAGCGCTATGGCAGAGCGTTTTGTGGTTGGGCGAGAGGTCAAGAGTGCCATCCAAGAGTTGCATGCGCTGCATGAACAAGGGATTGCGTTTACAGTCGATTTACTTGGTGAATACAGCCTCAGCAACCAGCAAGCCGATGAATACCAAAAGCGTTATCTCGATCTCATTCACCATTTAGTTCGTATCGCGAATCAGTGGAGATCCGATCCGGTGATGGATGTTATGCCGCGTGTCCATATGTCGATCAAGATCCCAGTCTTGGAGCCTCAGATCAAGGCCGTAGATCCAGTGGGTTCGCTTGAGAAACTTCGAAAACGCATTCTACCTTTGTTCGAAGCAGCGGATCGGGAGAATGTGTTTCTAAATCTTGATTTAGGGCAATGGGAGTATCATGAGATTACTTATCATCTGTTTGAATCATTATCGAAGTTCAAGAATATAGGGATTGTGGTTCAAGCCTATCTGAAGAGCTCAGAGGGCGATTTAGAGCGTCTATTGACTCTAGCGAAAAAACGAGGTGCGCCGATCGGAGCCTGTTTGGTGAAAGGAGCTTACTGGGATTTCGAGGTTGTGAACGCGCAACAAAAGGGTTTTGAATGCCCTGTCTTTAAGGACAAAGCGGAAACGGATCGAAATTATGAAAAACTAAGCCGATTCTTGCTCGATCACGCAGAGCATTTTCACATCGCATTCGGCAGCCATAACCTTCGTTCGATTGCTCAAGCCATTGTTTACGCAGAGCGTCAAAAAATCCCCTCAAGCGCTTACGAGATTCAGATGCTCTATGGCATGGCCGAACCTGAGCGCAAAGTGTTACGGGCCCGCGGTCATCGAGTGCGAGTCTATGCGCCCATTGGAGAGCTCTTGCCCGGTATGGCTTATCTCGTGCGCTGTCTTTTCGAGAATACTTCGAACACGGGCTTTCTCAAGCTCAGTCATCGGGACAATATCGATCCGATCGTTCTTCTCAAAGAGCCAGCGGTGAGCCTCGAAGGAACCCCAAAGGCTACTTTAAACGATTCTGCGAATGGCTCGCTGACTGATTTTACCAAGCCAGAGAATCGAGAAGGTTTCCAAAAAAGTTTGGACCGGTGGGCGAAGACTTTTCCGATTCGAGTGCCTGTCATCTTATCAGGGTTCAGTCAAAAAGGTGAACGGGTATTTGAAGGTGTTACGCCGAATGATGGTCAAACGGTTGTCGCACGCGTTGAAATGGCTAGCCAAGAGCAAGCCGAGCAAGCGATCCAAAATGCATTTGAAGCCATGACAAACTGGCGAGCTCAAAGCCTTGCTACACGCACTCAATGGCTTCGCAAGTTAGCGGATATTTTAGAGCGCGATCGATTCGAGCTTGCTGCTCTTCAATGCTATGAAGTCGCAAAACCCTGGCTGGAAGCGGACAGAGATGTGGCAGAAGCCATCGATTCTTGTCGCTACTACGCCAGGCAAGCTGAGCAAGAGCTCAGTCCCCGAAAACAGGGCCATCTGCTGGGGGAACAGAATTGGCTCAGCTACGAAGGAAGAGGACCTTGCTTCGTCCTGGCTCCTGGGAATTTTTCATTGGCGATTCTCTGTGGCATGGCTGTAGCGGCCTTGGTTTCAGGCAACACGGTGATTATGAAACCTGCAAAGAACGCTTCGCTGGTCGCGAAAAGCCTGTTTGATCGAATTCTGGAGTCAGGTTTCCCAAAGGAAGTATGTCAGTTCTTACCTGGATGTGGCTCGGAAATAGAGGCTTATTGGGTCGAGCACCCCCTGGTCGCTCAAATCGCTTTCAGCGGAAGTCGAGATGTGGGCTTGCAGATCATTGAAAAAGCGGCAAAGACAAAGCGGGGCCAGCCTCAAGTAAAACGCGTTATTTGTGAGATGGGTACTAAGAACGCCGTGATTGTCGACGATGACGCGGATCTGGATGAAGCTGTGCTTGGCATTCTTCACAGTGCCTTTGGCTTTGCTGGACAAAAATCCTCGGCTGCTTCCAGGATTCTGGTTCATGAAGCCATCTATGAAAGTTTTGTCTCAAGACTTATTGAAGGTTGTCAAAGCTTGGTTGTGGGATCTGCGGTTCAGCCGAGTATTTCACTGCCTCCCGTGGTAGATGAACAAGCACGGCAACGCCTCCTGCATGAGATTGAGCTGGCCAGCAAAGAAAATAAGCTTCTCTATCGAGGAGAGATACCCGATCAGGGCTTTTTTGTTCCAGTGGCCCTTTTTGAAGTGGAGAGCGAACAAGTTCGGCTCATGCAACAGGAGTTTTTGGGGCCAATCTTGGCGATCATGAAGATGAAGACTTTTGCTGAATGTCTTCGAGTCGCAGCGTCAACGGAGTTTGCACGAACAGGAATGGTATACTCTCGAAGCCCAAAGAATCTAGAATTGGCAAAAAAAGAATTTCGCGCAGGGAATCTGTACTTCAATCGAGCTAGCACAGGTTTGGGCATGAGCGGAATTGGCACCAAGGCGGGTGGGCCAGGGTATTTGCTGAACTTCGTGGACCTCAAAGTTGTGACGGAGAATACCCTGTGAGACGAGGGTTCACACCGGAGTTGAGTTCGATGAATGGGTGAACAAATTCGGGAGTTTGTTCATCCAAAATCAATGGATGGGCACATTTAAGAAATTACTGAATCTTTTGAGTCAAGAAGAACGTCGGCAAGGATTATTGCTGATGCTGCTCACACTTTGGGCGATGGTTCTGGAGACTCTGGGGGTTGGGCTCATTATTCCCGTATTGGCTCTTGTGAGCGAAGAGAAAATTCCGAAATACGAATTTTTTCCGATGCTTAACCAAGTGCAGATGGTAGCAGGAGCGATGTTGGGTCTGGTGCTCTTCTACACGCTCAAAATGGTTTTCATAATATGTTTGGCTTGGAAGCAACCCAAATTTGCCTATTCTGTTGGATGTCGTCTATCTCAAACTCTGTTTGAGGGATATTTGAAGCAACCTTACACCTTTCATCTGCAGAGAAATTCAGCTCAGTTAATCCATCATGCAACACAAGGAGTGAATATTTTTGTGCACAACGGATTGCTGGCAGGGCTTAATTTATTGGCTGAAGTCTTTGTGCTACTGGGGATTTGGCTGCTGATGATGATTGTAGAACCCATGGGCACTCTCATTGTCATGCTGCTTCTTGGTGCTTGTGTATCGGTATATCATCAGCAAACAAAAAATCGTATTTTACGCTGGGGGAAACAGCGCCATTATCACGAAGGGATGCGCATCCAAAGCCTTCAACAAGGCCTTGGTGGTGCGAAAGATGTTAAACTCCTTGGACGAGAAAGCGAATTTTTAAAACAGTATTCTTATCATAATTTTCATAATAGCCGAGCTTTAAGCAAGCAAAGTCTGATCGGCACATTGCCTCGTCTTTGGCTTGAGTGGTTTGCTGTCATTGCCTTGGCAGCCTTGGTTCTCATCATGCTTGCGCAAAGAAAGCCTATTTCAGAACTTATCCCGATGCTGGGCCTTTTTGCTGCTGCAGCGTTTCGCTTAATGCCATCGGTCAATCGAATGATTTCGAATGCTCAAAGTGTTCGATACGCCTTGCCGGTTATTAATCAAATCAGCTCTGAACTGTCTTTGTTTTCAGAAAAATCAAAAAGTGAGAAAGGCGAGTGTAAGCCAATTAATTTCAAAAGAGAAATTGAAGTTCAGAGCCTAAGCTATTGTTACCCTCAAGCGCAGAATTACGCGCTCAAAGCCGTATCTTTCAAGATTGCCAAAGGGACCTCTGTAGGTTTTGTTGGAAGTAGCGGAGCCGGAAAGAGCACGATGGTGGATTTGCTCTTGGGTCTCCTAACTCCAACATCTGGCCAGATTAGGGTAGATAATTGCGACATACAAACCAGCTTGAGAGCGTGGCAAGATTTAATTGGCTATGTACCACAGAGTATCTATTTGACGGATGATACATTGCGTCGCAATGTGGCTTTCGGTCTTGCCGATGAGCAGATAGATGAAGTTGCTGTGCTTCGCGCAATCAGATCTGCACAACTTGATGCATTTGTTTCCAGTTTGCCCTCTGGTTTGGATACTTTAGTAGGCGAACGGGGGATTCGTTTATCGGGTGGCCAAAGACAGCGAATTGGCATTGCTCGTGCGCTGTACCATAATCCAGAGGTGCTTGTATTGGACGAAGCGACAAGCGCTTTAGATGTTGAAACAGAGCAAGGGGTCATGGAATCGATCCAGGCTCTGAGATCCGATAAAACAATTTTGATTGTTGCTCATCGTCTGAGTACCGTTGCTCATTGCGATGAACTCTTTCGTTTTGATGCTGGCCGATTGGTTGAAGGCACTCTAGCAGCGGAAGTTCTTGCCTAATTTCGAAATAAAACGTTGTAATAGAACGCTTTCACGAGGTTAAGAGTCTAAGAGCAGAAGTGGTTCAAAAATTTAAATACGTGAAAAAATGGGACTAAAATGGGCGGAGCCTAATTTTCGATATGACGTATAGTCCGGGTCTTGTGTCTGTAATAATACCGTATTACAAGAAAAAAAGACGAATTATTGAATGCATTAAAAGTATCTTGAATCAAAGACATAATTTAATTGAGATCATAGTGATTGATGATGGCTCAGAAGATGACTTGATTTATTTTTTAAAAGAAATAAATGTCAATTTAAAATTAATAAAGCAATTCAATTGCGGACCAAGTTCTGCAAGAAATGCAGGTATTTCTGCTAGCCAAGGAGAATATTTAAAATTTTTGGATGCAGATGATTTTTTGCTTGATCAATTGAAAGAAGAAGTTGAATTTTCAAAATTGCTAAAAAATAACGAATTTTCAGTAGGTTGTTCTTTGAAGTTAAGCGAAGCATCTGGTGTTATAAGCCCTCATTCTAGAAGAGATGCGCTTAGCAGCTATGTTCCTAATGGGGTTGAATTAGCATTAGATGCTCCGTTGATTTCAGCGCCTCTTTGGCCTCGTTACGTGATTCAAAACTTAGGCGGTTTTAGGGAAGATATAACCTATCGCGAAGATTATGAATTTTTTATGCGTGCTATTTTAAGTGGGTACAAGCCAGTATTTATTCCGCTTCCAGTTTTTGTATATTGTGATTATCAGTGCGACCAAAGAGTTAGCCGACAACTTCCTAAAGCTACATCAAAACAGCAATTAAAAATATTTAAAGGATTGATATTTTGCCTTCAAGGAAATTCTGAATTATCTTTAGATATTGTTTTAAATGAAGCTCTTTCAGCGGCAGCTTGGCAGGCAGCGCGTATCTTGGTAAGAGAGGGGTCTATTCAGGAAGCGGCCTTGTTATTTAGGCTTAGCAGAGAACTCTCTCATGGGGATAAAATCGTTGGACAATGGCAGTATCAACTGGCTTGCCGAATTTTAGGCCCAATCGCAGCGGAGCAGTTTTTAACCAAGGCTAGGAAGCTAGTGAACAAGATGTTGAGCCTATTGCCTAATTAAGTAATGATAATTTCATTTTTTACAACCTGTATTGGAAATGGTCCGATAGTTAAAAATAATTATAAAACATATAAATATTTTAAAAATAATTTCAATAAAGATTTAAAATGTCATTATGTCACAACAGAGGAGCATCCTCACTGGAAAGATGTTGAGATTGTTGATGTGGAAATATTCAATTTAAAATCAAAAAAGGCTGTAACGATGCTTCTAAAGTATTGGTGCTATGTGAGACGAGAGAAACCAACGTTTGTTGTGGCCTCAGGGCCTCTTCAATCGATGATAGCCTTGCTGGTTCGTTTGGTTTTTCGAGGAAAAGAAAAAATAATAGTCAATAATCACACGGTAATGTCAATATTTTTAGAAGAACAAAAAACATTTATAGATCGAAAATTATTGAAATATATTATTATGTTTTTATATCAATTTTCAGATTTAATTTTGGCTATTTCGAAAGATGTTGCTGAAGATTTAGAAAGATTTTTGAAATTGCCGAATGGAACAGTGATGGTTGCTTATAATCCTAGTTATGATGAAAAAATATTGAGCCTTCGCTCTGAAAAAAATTCTCATAAGTGGTTTTTAGAAGGAAGAACAGTTGTGATTACAGCGGCTAGACTGTCTCCTGAAAAAGATATTTCAACATTGCTCAAATCATTTGAAATACTTAGGAAAAAATTTGATTGCAGGCTGCTTATTTTAGGCAGAGGAGAGCTTCTGGAGCAATTAAAGAATGAAGCTCGTTTATTAGCAATAGAGCCGTGGGTTGATTTTGTTGGATTTGTGCCAAACCCATTCAGTTACTTTGCTAGAGCTTCGGTTTTTGTTTTAAGTTCAGTTTATGAGGGATTCGGAAACGTGTTAATTGAAGCACTGGCTTGTAATTGCCCGTGTGTAGCGACAAGATGCCCCGGAGGACCCAGGGAAATATTGGACGATGGGCGCTATGGGTTGCTGGTAGAGGTTGGCAATGCTCGCGCTATGGCGGATGCAATTGAAAGGCAAATTAGCATGCCCAATCGAGATGGTATTCAAAACAGAGCCTCTGAGTTTTCAGTAGAAAATACACGAGCTGTATTAGGAATGACGCTATGGGCAAAGCTCCGAATGAAGAGAAGCAGTATAGGCGAAGGTTGTTGAGTAGACATATTGTACTGGTGATTCCAGACCTTGGAAAAGCGGGCGCTGAACGAATATTGACTACTTACGCCAATCATTGGGTATCTGTCGGATATAAAGTCACGATTATTTTATTAATTAAAGACGCTCGAATAGAATATAAATTAAATAAGAAAATAAAATTACTAATAATTCCTATTTTAAAATATTTTAAATTAAAAATAATTGATTCTGTTTTCTCGTGGTTTTGTATTTTTAAGTTGAGAAAAGCGATTGTAGCGCTAAGTCCATGTATTGTTATTTCTTTTATGGTTGATCTGGAATCTATTATTGCGTTGAGTGGACTTGATGTTCCTTTGATTGTTTCGTTGCATGCGGATCCCGTGTATCGAGATTCAAAAACAAAACTATATAGAAAAATTTTAATTAAATTGTTTTATCATAATGCGTTTAAAATTCACTTGTTAACGGATTCTGCCGCGAATTTCTTTAATTACCTAAAAAATGTTTTGGTAATCCCCAATCCTGTCAATCGAGCAAAGGTTGAAAAATTAGAGCTCATATTCCCTTGTCGTAAACTGGTTTCTATCGGTCAACTCATACCTTCAAAGAGATTCGATATCTTGATAGAAGCATTCAGTAGAGTTCTGAGTCAATTTGAAGACCTTCGTCTTGAAATCTATGGAGAAGGCCCCGAACGAAATGCTTTAGAGCAACTAATCGATCATCTGAAGCTAAAAAGTAGAGTATTCTTGCCCGGGATACGAGATGATATAGACTCCTTGCTTTTTAATAGCGATATATTTGTTTCTTCATCGGAGACAGAGAGCTTTGGTATGGCTGTATGCGAGGCAATGGCTGTTGGTTGTGTAGTTGTAGGTTCAAACTGCTCTGGGCTTAATGATGTCATTCAAGATAGAGTCAACGGACGTTTGTTTAATGTGGGGAGTGTAGATCATCTGTCTAAGATTCTTATCGAGCTTCTTTCCGATCAAAACCAATGCAGACTATTATCTAAAAATGCAAAAAAAATTGTTGATCGATTTAGCAGCGAAAAAGTATTCAAACTGTGGGATACAGTGTTTTTAGAAGCAGGTTTTATCAAACCCGTTGCTTTGATGTAAGTATATGTGCGGTATATTGGGTGTCGTATTTGAGTCGGATTTGGGTCGAATGGATATTCAGGCTGCGCTGAAATCCATATTGCATCGAGGTCCTGACTTCAGCCATTACTTGGCGGGCGAAGATTATGCATTGGGGCACAATCGGCTGTCTATTTTAGATCTTAGCTCAGCTGCTTCTCAACCAATGTCAGATTCTTTAGGGTCTGTTACGATTGTCTATAATGGAGAGATTTACAATCATGCGATGCTACGAGAGCAATTGGAGATAAAGGGCTGTAAATTTACGACTCGTTCAGATACGGAAGTGATCCTTCATGGTTATCTTGCTTGGGGTGAATCTGTATTTGAGCGCCTGGAAGGCATGTTTGCGATTGGGATCTACGACCGTCGGCTTGAACAATTGATTTTAGTCCGAGATCGCTCGGGTGAAAAACCACTGTTCTACGCTTCTAAAGGCGAGAGCCTTTGCTTTGCTTCAGAGATTAAAGCGATTGTCCGTTCTGGTTTTATAAGCCCTTCGTTTGATTCTAAAAAACTCTCATTTCTGCTTACTTTTGGCTATGTTCCAGCTCCCTATACGCTTTATGATGGCATTCAACAGCTTCCACCAGCTTCCGTGCTAAAATTGAAGCGAGGTCAATTGCCTAAAGTACAGTGCTACTGGCAGACGCCATTGGCTCGAGTCAAAAAATCAAACCAGAGTGTTGAAGAAGTCAAGCGTGAAGTCAGGCGCTTAATCGATTTAGCCGTAACCGCGAGATTGGAGGCAGATGTTCCTCTCGGGGCGTTTTTATCGGGTGGTATCGACTCCAGTATTATTGTTGCATTAATGAGTCAGAAATTAGGAAAGCAGCTGCAAACATTCAGTATTGGATTCTCTGGAGATTCTCGCTTCGATGAGACATTTTATGCTCGCTTGGTAGCCAAAAAGTTCGATACCGAGCATACTGAATATATTTTAACACCAGCCTCGTTTGAATTAATTGAGAAACTTGTAGAACATCATGATGGACCTTTTGGAGATTCATCTGCGATTCCAACCTATATGGTATCCAAGCTTGCGAGGCAGAGCGTAACAGTGGCTTTAACGGGTGATGGTGGAGATGAGCTATTTTGCGGTTATCCACGGTTTATAGCCGGAAAGTGGACTGAGTTTGTTCCCGAGTGGATGAGGATGGTTTCTGCGAGGCATTTCGGATCATTGGCAGAGGGAAGCCGGGGTCTGTTAGGGAGATTGAAGCGATTTGTAGCAATCTCTGGATTGCCTTTGCCGCAGAGAATGTCTGCTTGGACTTCTTACTTTCACAGATTAGATGCGATTCTTAAGCCAGAAATTCTGAGCAAGATGTCTGTCGATGATCCTCGTATCTGGAGTTGCGGTCTATTATCGGATACAGATAGCCAAGATGTGCTGGGGCAGATACTCGCACATAATTTTAAATCTTACCTTCCCTGTGATCTTCTAGTGAAAGCAGACCGATCTTCGATGGCGCAGGGTTTGGAATTAAGGTCGCCGTTTTTGGATACGAAGTTAATCGAATATGCTGCAACAATTCCTGCAAGCATGTTGCACCATGGATATGATACCAAATGGATTCTCAAGCAAGCGTTTTCAGATTTGCTGCCTCAGGCCATCTTAACTCGGGAAAAAATGGGTTTTGGCATGCCTTTAGCGGCTTGGTTTAGAGAGGACCTTTCGGGCTATTTACAAGATTATTTGATTGCCGGTAGTCCGCTTATCTATGCTTATCTGAACAAAAGTTATGTTGAAGCACTTGTGAATCAGCACATCGCTCGATCTTATGACCATAGTTCGAGTCTCTGGCTATTATTAACGCTTGAGATTTGGCTCAGAAACCTGAAATGATAATCTATGTGTCACAGGATGGTTTGACGGATCACATCGGTCAATCTCAGGTGGTGCCATATTTGATTGGTTTAGCGAAGTTGGGTTACCAATTGCACATTGTCAGTGCAGAAAAAGAGGGGCGGGAGCAGTGCATTCAGGAACATGCGGCTAAGCTATCAAAAGCTGGAATCGCATGGACAAGAACAAAGTATTCAAATCGTATTCAGATATTTGATCAATTTCGTACTCAATGCCGACTCTACATGGCAGTTCGAAGATTGATTCAAAATAATAATGTTGAATTTCTTCATTGTCGCAGTCACCCGGCAGCAATTATCGGTTTTTTATTGAAAAAAAGATTTAGAATTAAATATATTTTTGATTTCCGAGATTTTTATGCCGATTGTGGCATTGAAAAATCGATAATTATCTCGCGTATGATTTATTTGTTAATTAAAAAATTAGAACCTTTGATGCTAAATAAGTCAGACTATATTGTTTGCTTAACGGAGCGTTCGCGCGAGATTTTGGTTCAGCAATACCCGAGTTTAATCGCCAAAAAATTTCAAACGATTCCATGTTGTGCAGATTTTACTCATTTTGATCCACAAGGAGTGTCAACAGATAGAGTGGAACAGATCCGTAAAGAACTAAAATTTTCAGAGCATGATTTCATTCTGGTCTATCTTGGAAGCCTTGGTTTCGATTACTTGCTTTCTGAAATGTTATATTTATTTAAAGAATTGATTAAAATTAATGATAAATCAAATTTTTTATTCATATTAAATAATGGATTTGAAGCAGTCGAAAGAGAGGCAAATCGGCTTAGCTTGCCTTTGGAGAAGATTCAGTCTGTTTCGGTTCAGCGTGCTGAAATTCCAGATTATTTGGCCCTTGCAGATATGTCCGTTGTCTTTATTCGTTCTTCGCTATCCAAAGCGGGTTGTTCTCCAACCAAACTAGCGGAGTTATTTGCGAGCAATATACCGGTGATTGCGAATGCTGGAGTTGGGGATCTGGATGCGATTATCGATCCTGAGCAAAATGGATCGGTTTTGGTAAAAGATTTCTCACCTGCAGCGCTTCGAACAGCTTTGATTGAATTGCTTGAAATGAGAACCCGTAAAGTTTCCATCAGGAAAAATAGTTTTAGCTATTCCTTGGAAACAGGGGTCTCTCTCTATGCGGGTGTCTATGCGAAACTATTGGAGGATGAATGCTTAATATCGTGATATTGAACGGTGGTCGTGGAGCGAGTGCTCTCATTCCAAAGCTGTTGGAGCACAGAAATTTTCGAGTAACATCGGTAGTCAATGCATACGACGATGGAAAATCCACCGGCGAGATTAGAAAGTTTTTTTCTATGCTGGGCCCATCCGATATTCGTAAGGTTCAAGAACTAATGTTGAGTCAAGACGAACCCGACTACGAATCCTGTCTTCGGCTCTTTCAGTATCGATTTCCAAACAATGCTTCTAGAGTCGATGCGCTCGCTCATCTTGAACGTTTTGCTGCCGGCCAAGATCTCTGTTTGGTTGGACTCGAATTTAATAACTCCATTGTCTACAAAGCACTGAAACGGTTTGTCGCTGAATTTTTGAAGGGTCTTCAGGTCGCAGAACAATTCTTATCTCAAGAACTTGAATTCGCAGATTGCTCAATGATGAACTGTTTGTATGCCGGTGCGTTCCTTGTTTTTAACCGAGACCTGGAGCGAACCACGCTTTTTATGGATCGGTTGTTTCGCCTACGAGGCTCAGTGCTTGCGACAAATAGCGAAAATAAAAAGCTAGTAGGGCTCAGAGCCAATGGGGAGTTTTTATGCTGCGAAGCCGAGATTGTCGAGCTTCGTTCCAATGTTAAACTCGAACAAGTCTACCTTCTAGAACCCTACTTGGACTATGCACCATTGAAAGGCTTCTCGAGAAGCGATTTGAAATACTATCTTGAGACTCACAATAGTCATGTTGAGATCTCGGGCAGCGTCAAATTAGCACTCGCTCAAGCAGATATTATCATTTATTCACCGGGTACTCAGCACTCATCACTCTATCCAACGTACATGTCTTTTGGGTTGGCGGATGTGATCGCGGAAAATCGTTCTGCTTATAAAGTTTTGATTCCAAACATTGGTGCAGACTATGAGACTCCCAATTACGCTGTTTCAGATTATATTCTAGGAAGCTATCAATATTTAAGTTTAGGAACGCAAAGAATCTGTCAAATGTCTGATTTTTTTAGTGTAATTTTGGTGAGCCATTCTTCTCAAAAAGAGGATTCGAGCTATGTTCCTTACGATGAAGAAGAGTGCCAGAGATTTGGTGTTCCGCTTATGGTGGATGATTTCGAATCGAGCAGCGCTTCTGGAAAGCACAACGGAGAAAAGACGGTAAAAGCCATACTGGCCTCTTACGAGTCTGCAATCATGCTTAGTGAAGTTGAACGATGCTGCCTAAAACGTTAGCAATCATTGTTACCCACAATCGGAAAAAGCTTCTGGAGCGATGCCTTGAGCACGTTCAGAATCAGCTACGCGAACCGGATGCTTTGATGGTCATTGACAACGGGAGCACGGATGGAACTTCAGAGATGCTTGCTGAGAGTGAGATCCCTTTCATTCGCCAAGACAACCTTGGGTCTGCTGGAGGTTGGCACCGCGGCATTCAATATGCTTTAGAGAATCAATATGAAGCCATCTGGCTTATGGACGATGATGGATTTCCAGGGGATGGATCTCTCGATCAGTTGAAGAATAGCCTTAATCCGACAGTGGCTTGTGTGTCATCGGTTGTGGTGAAAGAAAACAGACCTAACGAATTTGTTTTTCCGTACCCTCTATTTCAGAATGGGCGTATGAGGCTAAAAAAAATACAGACTTTAAGTCAACTTAAAAGTGTGGCAAACGGCCAATTCTATCCCATGGTACATCTGTTTAATGGTGCTTTGATTCCTGTAAAAGCGATTCTCTCTGTTGGCAATGTAAACGCTCAATATTTTATGTTCGGCGAAGAGGTTGATTACTACTTTCGGTTGAAAAAATACGGTGAAGTCAAATCCGTTTTGGCAGCAATCCATTACCATCCAAGTGTTTCAGAAAGATCTTATTCTTTGGAGAAAATTTACTATTACGCAAAAAATACTTTGATTATCAATCGAAAATATCGAGGATCCTATTGGGTTCGATTTTTGATGATGTTTGTAGTCGTATTATTTCGAACAGCTTATCGAAATGGAGTTTGGACTGTTATTGGTTTGCTATTGGGTATGAAAAATAGGCTGCTCTATCGAGCCATTGTGCGAGGTTTCAAAAACCAATTGGGCAAAGATTTTGATGCGTAAAATGGGAGGCCTTATTGCGGCTGCAGGTAGAGGCTCTCGATCGGGTTTATCGTACCCCAAGACACTTTTTCTGGTAGATGGAAAACCGATACTGGTGCGTATCATCGAGCTGATGTCTCCTGTCGTTGATTCTATTACAGTCATCGTCAGTCCAAAGGGAGAATCGGCTATAAAAAATTGTTTGACTGCACAAGGTCTGGGCGCAGATTTAGTTGTTCAACCGCGCCCACAAGGGATGGGAGATGCGGTGCTGAAATTTTTGGAATCAACCAACTACGAATCAACAGAAGATATTCTACTGATTTGGGGAGATATTCCATTTATTCAGAGTGAAACGATCAATAGGCTTGTTCAAGCACACGCACAAAATTGCAACGACTTCACTTTCGTGACTCAGTATGTGCAATCCGCTTATACTTTGGTTGAACGAGATGCCTACGGGAGCGTTACCGGAGTGATTGAAACGCGAGAGGCGGGGGTTCTAAATCCCGCTCAAGGGGAAAGAGATATCGGTTTATTTCTGTTTAGCAAAGAAGTTGTTCTTTCGATGCTACAGAAAGAACTTTCTAAAAAGTATGGAAAAATAACCAGAGAGCATAGTTTTTTATATGTTGTTGAGCATTTAGTATCGAATGGCTTTCGCGTCCAGAGTCTTCCGATTGCGCAGGATATCGAATTACTCTCGCTGAATTGTATCAAGGATCTTGAGCGATGTGCGGTTTAACCGGATTTTGGAATTTTAAAGGCGATGTGTCGCGAGAGGGATCGCTGGAAATTTTGGGTCTGATGAGCAAATCGATCGAGCACCGAGGGCCGGACTCTAATGGATGTTGGATGGATGAGGCTGTTGGGATTGGTTTTGCTCATCAACGTTTAGCCATCGTTGATTTAACAGCAACGGGCCATCAGCCCATGGTTTCTCGTTCTGGAAAGTCAATCTTAGTTTACAACGGTGAAGTATTTAACACAGATGACGTGAGAGATGAGTTAGTTGCCGCAGGGATGAGCTTGAAGGGCCAATCCGATACTGAAGTCATCTTAGAAGGCTGCGAACTTTGGGGGGTAGAAGCAACCTGTCGAAAACTCATCGGTATGTTTGCATTCGCCTATTGGGATCGGGCCCTGAGAGAGCTTACTCTTGTCCGAGATCGATTAGGGATTAAGCCACTGTATTGGGGTATTCAAAACGATGTATTATTTTTTGGATCTCAGCTGAAAAGCTTTCTGAAGCATCCTGCGTGCAAGCCCGAGATGGATCAGGATGCGTTGGTATCTTATTTCCGTTATAATTATATCCCTGCGCCACAGACAATCTATCGGCAATTTCATAAGCTGGAACCAGGCCATATTCTAAAATTTTCTCAGAAACAGGATTTTCAGGAAACTGTTTTTTGGGATTTGATGCATCTTGAGGAGAGGAAAATCGCCGATCCGCTGGGAGAGTTGGAATTCTTGCTGAAAGATGCGGTCAAACGGCGCATGATTGCCGATGTTCCTCTGGGTGCTTTTTTATCGGGCGGCATTGATAGTGCAACGATTGTTGCTCTGATGCAATCTCAGAGCTCAAGACCGATTAAAACCTTTTCGATTGGCTTTCACGAGGAAGCTTATGACGAAACCAGTCAAGCAGAGTCGATTGCGCAACACTTGAAAACCGAACATACAACTTGGCGTATTTCTGAGCAAGAAGCACGAGATGTTATCCCTCTTCTCCCGAGTTTTTACGATGAGCCCTTTGCAGATGTGTCACAAATACCGATGTATTTGGTTTCAAAGTTAGCAAAAAGCCAAGTCACTGTCGCTCTATCTGGTGATGGTGGCGATGAATTATTTGGGGGCTATAATCGATACCGTGCTGCTCGAAGCTGGACTCAAGTCAAAAAAATTCCACTCAGTGTGAGAAGATTGGGGGCCGGTTGTATACAAAACCTTTCTCCGGATTTTTTGGACAAGGTGTCTATGCTATTGCCGAAGAAGTACCGAGAGAAGCGTTTCGGAGAAAAGCTACATCGGTTGAGCAACTGGTTTTCTGCGAAAGATGAGAGTGATTTTTATTTGCGAACGATTTCTCAATGGTTCGATCCGGAACAAGCGATGCTTCATGGGCGAGAGAAGCGGAGAGAATTGAACTTTCAGAAATCGGGCTCTATCAAAAGTATGCAACAAGTGGATTTGTTGAGCTACCTGCCAGATGATATCTTGGTGAAGCTCGACCGCGCAACGATGGCTGTTGCTCTCGAAGGCAGAGTACCGTTTCTTGATCATCGAGTTGTCGAATTTGCGATGAGCTTACCTGAGAGTTGTAAGTTCCAAAAGGGTAAGACAAAGTGGCTACTGCGAGAGCTATTAAAAAAGCATGTTCCTGAGCACCTAAACACGCAAGAGAAGTTGGGATTCGGAGTGCCGATCGACGTTTGGCTAAGGGGCTCTTTGAAGGAATGGGCAGAAGAATTGTTATCTGAGAGGAGCATAAAGAAGAAGGGGCTTTTAGATGCTCAAGCGATTCAAAAACTTTGGCAGAAACATTTGTCGAGAGAGGCTAATTTCCAGCATGAACTGTGGGGAGTTCTAATGTTTCAGAATTGGATTTCAGAATCTAGAAATGTCTAAAAAAATAATTTATCTTGTGACGGAAGATTATTATTTTTTATCGCATCGATTGCCAATAGCAAAAGCAGCGTTGTCAAATGGCTATGAAGTAGTTGTGGCCACACACATTACGGCTGGAAAAGAGCTCATCGAAAAGGAGGGAATTCGAGTCATTCCAACGCTTTTTGGAAGATCAAACAAGAATATTGGGTTCCAGATTAAGAGCTTCATTCAGCTGGTTTTGATTTTTAGAAGAGAGAAGCCGAAGCTCGTTCATTGCGTGGCTCTAAAATCTGTTCTTTTTGGCAATATTGCAGCTCGAATAGCAGGGGTCAAAGATCTGATCAACACAATTGCAGGTCTTGGGTTGATTTTTACGGATGAGCGTAAAAAATATCAAATATTTTCATGGGTTGCTCGAATTTCAGCTCGAGCTTTATTATCTAGGCCGAGGACAGTGACGATCGTCCAAAATAGTGATGATCTTTCAGAGCTCAAAAAAATGGTTTTTTCTGCTGACGTTGTCTTGATCAAAGGTTCTGGAGTTGATTGCGATAGATTTGTTCCATCTCCTGAACCGAAAGGGCCTATCGTCGTATCATTAATCGCGCGTATGATAGCGCATAAAGGTATTTTCGAGTTTATAGAGGCAAGCCGGATACTGAAACAACGAGGCCTTCATATTGTTTTTCAATTGGTGGGTGGAGTGGATTATGGATACGATGCCAATATTTCGGAAAAGCAAATTCGATCTTGGGAGTCTGGCAATCTGGTTCGTTGGTTGGGCCAACGTGGGGATATTGTGGAGGTGATCAAAAGATCGCATATTATCGCGTTGCCAAGCTACCGTGAGGGCTTACCTAAAGCTTTGCTTGAAGCAGCAGCGTCAGGCCGTCCTATGGTTGCTTTTGATACGCCAGGTTGCCGAGAAGTCGTTTTGGACGGATTGACTGGCTTTTTGGTCAAGGCAAAAGATGCCATTGCCTTAGCAGATGCCATTCAAAGGCTTGCATCCGATGCCATGATTCGTCATCGCATGGGGACCATGGCACGAAGATTGGCTTGTGATCAGTTCTCAAACCAAAGAATCGCTGAACTTACATTGGATATCTACAAGAGCGTTCTCTAAGAATAGAAAATGATATTCGCGATTATTTTTTATGTGATCTTGTTTGCGATGGTTAAAGTAAATCAAGAAAGACAAGACTTTAATCGTGTAATGATTGCCGTATCACTGGGCTATTGGATTCGTATTTTTTTGTCGAGCTTCTTGAGAGAAATCTCCTTTTTTACCCATGGTACAGGAGGTGATTGGGCGCAGTATGAGCTTTCCGCAGAAGAAATCCTCGGGTATTGGCAGCTTAAAGGTGTGCAATTTGTTACAAACGAAAATTTCAATATTGGTTCAGTGCCTCTTCCGCCAAACATGATTGCCCTTGTTAGCTATTTGAGTGGTGGTTATTCACGGATCGGGTCAGAAAGCATTATTGCATTTTGTTCCTGTTTAATTTGTTTTTTTGTTTATAAAATATCATGCATTCATGATATCGATAGAAAATATTCATTCAAGATGTTTATTTTTTTGATGTTTTCATTCACATTTCTTTATTATACATCCGATCTTTACAAAGACGCTTACGTTGTTTTTTTTGTGGTTTCAATTTTCTGCTTGTCTTTCAGTTTTCTGCAAAGCGGTTCGATCCGGTCTGCTTCAGCTGCAGTTTTTTGTTTGATTGCTTTATGGCAAGTCCGCCCGTACATGGTTTTATCCTCTTTACCTGTTTTTTTATGGAGCTTAGTTGGTGGCAAGGCTCTTTTGAAGAGCCATCGGATTGTTTTAGCGTTGCCCATCATTCTGTTAGTGGTTTCTGGTTTTCCCGCTCTCTATTCAGTTTTAGTCAATGAGGCTCAGACCAACTTAGAGCACGTGCAAAGCATCGGATGGCACAGTGAACTTCAAGCAGGTGGTTCCGGGGTCGACCTCAGTCGGTACGAGGGTTCTATATTAGCAGTACTCCTGAGAGTGACTTATACTTTATTCTCTCCCTTCCCTTGGCAGGGAGGATCTATGGGTTTGCAAATCGCTAAATTCGAAATTTTGATCTGGTACTATGTCTACTATCAAGCCTGGTTTGCGTTGAGGCGCTTGAGAAAAAAAGATTTAGGTCTATTTATTTTATTTATCTTGGCGGTGGTCCCAATAACGTATGCGTACTCGTTGTCTTTTAGCAACATCGGCCTGATTGTGCGTCAGCGTTTACCCATCGTATTCATCATCAGTGTCTTAGGAGTTTGGGGAAAAATTTGGCGTGATGAAGAAAATACGAAATTTGCCTGATGTTCATCTAATGCTCTTTCGCCATACGATCTGTTGCGATGATGCATCATACAGTATCGGTTTACGTTACTTCTTCTGCCTTAGCTTTTTTGTCTTCAGCACTATTAATTTATTTAATTCGCCTATTCTCACTTCGCTTTGAAATTCTCGATCACGTCTCTGAGAGAAAAATACACCAGCAACCTACGTCCAGGCTTGGAGGAGTTGCTGTTTTTATTTCAACGTTTTCTGTATTTTTCTTTAGTCAACCGTTCGTGAGAGAGCAGACACCCTTCTTATGGGGCTGTTTGGCAAGTTTTGTGCTTGGATTCTACGATGATATCAAGGGATTATCCTCAAACATAAAATTGATTTTTCAAATCTTGCTATCGCTCTTGGTTTGCTGGGCAGGGTTTGTCATTCAAGACGTGCGCTTATTCGGATTTGTTTGGAATCTGGGGCTCTTGTCATGGCCAGTGACTATTTTTTGGTTTGTTGCTTGTATGAACGCGATTAATTTAATCGATGGATCGGATGGCTTGTGTGCAGGCGTGGTAAGCGTGAGCGCCGCATGCCTGTTGTGTTTGTCTTCCTATCTATTCTTAGCGGTGTTTCTTTCTACGCTGATAGCGTTTGTCGTTTATAATTTTCCACCTGCATCCATTTTTATGGGCGATGGAGGAAGCTATTTCATAGGTTTTGTGATGGCTTTTTATGCTATATCCGTGTCTTCCAATGCGCTCGGTGAAACCGATTTTCTCGTGGCCATCTTATTCTTGGCGCTACCCTTCACGGATACGTTCTTGACGATTTTAAGGAGGTTTAAGGCGGGCATTCCCATTTTTTCACCGGATACAGGGCATATACATCACTGTTTACTCCGACGAGGAATTTCGAAAGAAAAGACGATGCTTCTGCTTGTAGGAGCCCAGGGTGTATTTAGTCTATTCGCTTGTTTGATCTATTGGGGGAACTATTGGTCCGTTGTGCTGGGTATAGTGGGTAGCCTTATTTTGTTTTCATTTTTGGTTCGAGAAGTGTTGTTCTTAAGCATGGCACAGCCAATGAAAAGTTGAATGGCTTAGAAGCGAATTGAGTACATCGGAGCACTGGCATTAACTGCGAGCTTCAGATGATATTCGGGGATTGAGTGTCGATTCGATGAACAACGCGACCCGTTACACAAACTATTTTACAGTTTCAAAGTGTAAGAAAGCTCATAAAAGAAAGCACAGACTTTTCTATTCCTCAAGAGTTCTTTGGTTTATCTTCTTAGCTTAAGGATAATATTCGCAGAATAGCCTGAATTGTCCGTCGCATTGAAATCTGCTCCGTGAGCTCTGAGTAGTTCAATCACCGGATCTAGATGATAGAGGGCAGCTACAATCCCTGGGGTTTGTTTATCTGCATCTGCATGGTTAATATTAGATCCGTTCTGAATCATTTCTTTGAAACACTGCAAAAAGCTTTGTTCTACAGACAAAAGTGTTTCTGGTCTGGCAAAATTCTGGGACAAAAACAGCTTCTCTCTTGCTAATTCTCGGATCGCAACGACAAGATCGTGATAAGGCTCCTGGCAAAAAGAATCATGCTCTGAAAACACCAGAGCAGGCGCGGTCAGGCAGTGCAGCAGAATACCTCTTGCCATCCAAAACTTCATATTCATAGGTTGACTTTTCCTCCTAGATGCTTAGCTGTTTTAAACCTTGAGATAATCCGTCAATCGTCGAACCTGGTCTTCCGGAGTTTGTTGCAAAATTCCATGGCCTAAATTGAAAACATAACCTGTTTCAGGTGCTTGCTCCACAACTTGATCGATTTGTTTTTTGAGCACGTCCCAGGGGGCAAGCAAGGCCAGAGGGTCCAGATTGCCTTGGATGGGTTTTTGTACACCCAGCTGTCGGTGAGCTCTTTGAAGCGAGACACGCCAATCCACGCTGTAGGCATCCGCGCCAACTTCCGCCACTAAATCCAAATAGCCCGCTGTTCCTGTTGAAAAATAAATAACGGGTTTGCCGGTCTCTCGGACTTGTTCAACCAGTTTCTGAAGATGCGGCAAGACGAAGAGTCGATACTCAGCAGGCCCTAGAGCGCCTACCCAGCTGTCAAAAATCTGCAAAACATCGGCTCCTGCTGCCGCTTGGGCTTTTAGATACTGCGCTGTGAGCTTGGTGAGAATACTCATGAGTTGGTGCCAAGCTTCGGGTTTGGAATACATCAAGGTCTTGGCGAGTCGGTGTTCTCGGCTCGAGCTGCCTTCGATCGCGTAACAAGCTAAAGTAAACGGAGCACCTGAGAAACCAATGAGGGGGACTTTGAGCTCGGGCTTCACCAAACGAATCGCTTTTAAAGTCGAGCCAATGGATTCTTCAAGGTCTCTTGGTTCAAGGCTTTTGATTTGGTTTGAAGTCCGGATGGGATTCTCCAAAACCGGTCCTTCGCCTTTGACAAAGTCGAGTTTGAGACCCAGTGTTCCGAGAATTGGCAAGATATCCGAGAAAATAATGGCTGCGTCGAGCTGAAACGCTCGAATGGGTTGAAGCGTAACTTCGCAAGCCAATTCTGGATTTTGGACGAGCTCGAGCAACGAATGCTTTTCGCGCAGCTCTCGGTAGACTTTCATGTAGCGCCCTGCTTGACGCATGAGCCATACGGGTGTCTTGGAGGTAGGTTCTTTTCGGAGGGCTTTTAGGAATTCCATCGAGCAAAGTCTTTCGCAAAATAGGTTAAAATCATATCCGCGCCTGCGCGCTGGATGGCTGTGAGACTTTCGAGCGCAGCGTCTTTCAGATCCAGCCAGCCATTCTGAGCGGCCGCGTGCATCATCGCATACTCTCCGCTCACTTGATAGGCAGCAATGGGAACCGAAAAGGCTTTTCGGGCTTGCTGAATGATATCCAAATAAAGGCCCGCGGGTTTGACCATGAGCATGTCTGCGCCTTCTGAGATATCGAGGCTCATTTCTTTCATCGCTTCTCGGCTGTTTGCAGGATCCATCTGGTAGGATCTTCGATTGCCAAAACTGGGTTGGCATTCAGCGGCTTCGCGGAATGGGCCGTAAAAAGCGCTGGCATATTTGGCTGCGTAGCTGAGAGTCGGTATTTGTGTGTAGCCAGATTCATCCAGGCTCGATCGAATGGCCGCAATCATTCCATCAACCATCCCAGAGGGTGCAATCAAATCGGCTCCTGCGCGTGCATGAACCACGGAAGCTTTGGATAAATAGTGAAGCGTATCTTCGTTTAAAAATCGCTGTGAAGGCGTATCAAGGACGAAGCAATGCCCATGATCGGAGTAATCGCAGAGGCACAGATCTGAAATGACGCACAGGCCCGGAAATTGATTTTTGATTTGCCGGATGGCTTGAGCTGCAATACCCTCGTCGTGTAGATTCGAAGTGCCGTGATTATCTTTGTGGGCGGGTATTCCGAACAGCATCACCGTACGAATGCCGAGTTGGTAGATTTCGTGGATTTCTTCTTTCAAACTGAGCAAATTGTGCTGAAAATGGCCTGGCATCGATGAAATCGCTTTTTTGGGGCCTTCTTCTCTCACAAAAATGGGCAGAATGAGATCGTGAACGCTGAGCCGTGTTTCTTGAACCAAGCTTCGAAGCGTTGGAGAATTTCGCAGGCGCGTGGGTCGTTGAATCGGGTAATTAGGAAAGAAACTCATCGAAAATAGGCCTCCAATCGTTGAATGATTCCATCGATGGATTGCTTAGAGGATTTTAAGCAATTCGGATACCGAAGTTGTTGAGCGGCTTGAAAAGTTGTTGGACCCAAACAGGCAATCGGCAGTTTCCAGTCTTGCGCGTTAGAGCCCGTCAAGGCTAAAAAATGAATGGCTGCCGATGGGCTGAAGAATAAAATGGCATCCAAGGTTTCGTTCGGGAAAGGGGTCGGGTGTTGGGGAATTTGCGTTGAGTAAACGCAGATTGGATCCACTTGATGACCCTGAGCCCGCAAAGCGTGAAGCAACTCTTCGCTGGAACGATCTCCGTGTGGCAATAAAATTCGCTGCGGAACGAACGAGGCAAATCGTTTTGCCAGCTCGAATGAGGTAAAGGTTGAATCTGGAATGAGGCTTGCAAGTCCCTGGGGAATCGTTGAAAGGCCGACTGCTGCAACGTTTTGGCTTTGCACTTGGGTATGTGGGAGAGCTTGATAAGCATTGGAGCTCGTATAGATGACCCAATCATAATGCTTGGTTGGCGGAGTATAGGCACGCAAATGGTTTTCAAGGCAGGGGAAGAGTGCGGGTAAGGCTCCTGCATCTCGAAGTTTTTGAGCGATGGATTCGTTTTGCTTTTCCGATCGAGTGACCAAAATCCGTTTATTTTCTAAGATACTCATGGGCTCCCTCGGCGATGCAGATTTTTGCAAGCTCAAGGCCTAAGGTCACGGGGTGATCTCCAACGGATTCTTGGGTGATTCGTGCCGACCCATCCGGCTTCAAAACCTGAACCCGTAAATGAATCTGAGCGTTGATTTTTTCGGCATATGCCGCGATGGGGAGCGAGCACCCTCCTCCAAGGCCCTTTAAAAAAGCACGTTCTGCAGCAGTGCAGTGTTCCGTATTGGTATCGTGAATGGGACGAAGGAGATCGTGATACTCAAGCCTGTCGAGGCATTGAACCGCAATCGATCCTTGAGCGGGTGCGGGTAGAAAAATGGATTTGGGAAGTATTTGAGAGATGCGATCGGAAAGACCGAGCCGTTCCAGGCCCGCCTGCGCTAAAATGATTGCATCGAGTGTTTGGCTTTTCTCCAGACGAGTCCCAATGTTGCCACGCAGGTTCACGATTCGAAGGTCCGGGCGAGTCCATAAAAGCTGAGCTTGGCGACGTGCGCTGCTGGTTCCGATCACCGCGTGCAGGGGAAGCGTTTCTAGCGTATATCCGTTTTGGCTGACCAGCACGTCGTCTGTGGGTCCACGGGGCAAGAAGGCGCCAAGGCACAAGTCTCGTGGCTGCTCGATCGGGAGATCTTTGTGGCTGTGAACCGCCAAGTCGATTTCACCCGCAGATAACGCGAGTCCCAGTTCCGCGGTAAACAACCCTTGGCCACCAATCTCGGGTAGGGGCGCTTGAGCGTTCCGATCACCGTGAGTTTCCCTTGTTTGAATGGCGAAAGAACGATTGGGCCAGGCCTTTTCAAGGGCCTCCTGTACAGCACCCATTTGCCAGAGCGAGAGCTGGGAAGCGCGGCCACCGATGTAAATCGTTTTTTTTTTAGCATGGGCTCAACGCAGGGTCGTAGCGTTATTGAGTCTGAAATACAAGTTGCTTTTTTGAGCCAAAGATTTGATAATCTTGCTTATGGCACAAAACGTTTTAACGGTTACCGATTCGAATTTTAGCACGGAAGTCTTGAAGTCCGAGCAACCTTTTTTACTCGATTTTTGGGCGACTTGGTGTGGGCCTTGTTTGGCGATTGCTCCGCACGTCGAAGCGCTGGCCAATGAGTATGCGGGGAGTGTACGCGTAGGAAAATTGGACGTGGACCAAAATAATCAAACCGCCAGTCAGTATGGAATTCGCTCCATTCCGACGTTGATTTTATTCAAGCAAGGTCAACCGGTGGATCAAATCATCGGAGGGGTTTCGAAGGTGGCTCTGGAAGCGATGGTAAAGAAACACGTCTGAGAATCTGGGCAGGCTTAAAATCCGGCTCAGGGCCTGGTTCTATCTCTTCTCGGATCCGGCCCGCCATTAATTCGCGAACAAAGATCAAATCCGCTGGAGGAAATGGGCGTTGCTCAAGTTCTGCTTCCCGAACCCAGTCGAGCGCCTTGACATCCACTGCTCGAGGTGTGCCCTGCAGAATACGGCAACGGTAAATGGATAGTAGGATTTCTTTCGTTCCATGCAGATAGAGAGTTTGAAAGCAAAGCGAACCGACTGCAACGAGGACTCCTATTTCTTCGTTCAGTTCTCGAATGAGCGCTTGTTCGTCGCTCTCTCCTTCTTCCACTTTTCCGCCAGGAAACTCCCAGCTGAGGCCCATGTGCTTGTTGGGCCATCTCTCGGTGATGAGCACGCGCCCGTTTTCTCGAATCAGTCCTGCCACAACCTTGATGCGACTATCTTCCATACGCGAAAAGATACCCTGCGTTGCTTAACGTGTACAATGTGCCGTTCGAGCCGAAATCAAAAGCGCTTGAATAACCGTAGCTTGAACCAATATTCTGCAAGGGTTTACCCGTTCGAAGATGATTCACAAACAAAGCTCCTTGATCCGAAGCAAAGAAAACCGAATGATCTCGAATGACTACAGACGTTGGATTGCCTTTCTTGAAACGAAAAGACCAGCGTATTTTTTGGGCTGAAAGATCAAGGCCCCATACTTTCTTAGGACCCGCTGCTACGAGTATGCCGTTTGCATAAGCCAGATGCGTGATTTCGAGTATTTCGTAGTTTGACAGAATCACTCCCTGAGGACTCACGATCGAAATCCCGCGATTGAAAGCCGCTGCTGCAAGGTTTCCATCCGGTAAGGCGAGAGGGGTTGTTGCTACATCGGAGAAGGCTTTCTGAGGATCGCCCAACTGAACGTCAAAGGCCAACAGGCCGTCTGTTCGATGGTAGAATTCCAGTTTTCCACTAGGGCTTCCTACAACCAGATGATCTCCGAGGAGGATGGGAGAAGAAAGAGCTTTTAAGGAGAGTCCGGTTGAGAAAGAGCGTTTTTGACTCCAGATCTCATCCCCTGTGTTTAAATCGAAAGCGCACAGCGTGGCAAGCCCTGAGAGGGCGTAGAGATGGTCCGAATCGGCTACCAGTGCGCCTCCTAATTCGGCATCCAATTGCGATTGCCACTGGGTTTCAAAGTTCGAAGCGTTTAATTTTAAGATCTCTCCTTGAGTGGTTCCGATCCAGATCGAACCATTTTGGAGCAAAGGTTGTTTGGAGGCAGGGCTTGGGAGGCTGATCTGATGCTGTTTCATGAGCAAAGAAGCATCCAAAGCGTAAAATGAACGATCGGACCCGCCTACCAGAACACGATTCGTTTTTGCATCAAAGATGGGAGCGCCTTTTTCGAGGCGATTCCAAGGAGTACAGCCTGATTCGGGTTCCGAGAAAAGAGAAGACAGGCAGTAGTTGTTCTGAACGATTGGGACAGGTAAGCCTTTAAGAGAGAGAGCGTGAGCTAGGCAAGCCGCATGCAACCCAAGAATGATCGAGCCTATCGAACGCAGCATTATTTGTTTGAAAATCCAAGTTTTTCGAGCTCAGCCTGGATCGGTGCAATCTTTTCCGGTTGGCCTAAACGTTCGTAACAAGTCTTCAAGGCTGTTAAAGCCAGAGGACGTAGTGGATCAACGAGAGGGGTTTTGGCTAAAAAGCTTTCGTAAGCTTGGGTCGCTCGCTCCACTTCTCCAAGCTTGAACGATAGATGGGCTGCGTACAGCTGAGCCATTCCCAAGTCAATTTTTTCCAGCTTGTCTCGGGTTTCTTGCTCGCTTTTTGGGTCATCCTTCTTCAGCTCTTGGAGTGCCTTGGAGTAAGCCTCAGAGGTTTGAACGATGCGCTGCTGCCTCTGGTGCAAGCCCAGCGGAATCGCGAGCACTACCATGGTGCCAAGAACAAAAAGTCCAATCAGAACCGGTCGGTTTGCTTTAAGCCACGTATTCATCCATCTTTCATTCTCATGGCTGAAGGTTTTGAGCAAGACCCTGTGTTGAACAGAAATTTAGATTGCTTATTTGATTTAAAAAACAGTGTGATGCTACTATTCAAATATGTCTAAATTGGATCTGATTTTCGGCATTTTTTTGAGTTTCTTTTTGGTTTCATGCCATGGGGATATTTTAAAAGTTGCGGATGAAGCTTCGATACCCGAGGATCCTTCTCCTACGAAAAATAGAACTCTGAATCCATCGGGGACGCTGGGCTTTTACGTAACTCCTCAATACGCGTTGGGTAGCGCTTGGGCAGTTGATTATTCTGTGAAAGATTTTCGAGTCTATTCCTTGAATGAGCAGGGAGATCAGAGCCTTGCTTCGTTTGAGTGTTCAACCCGTGGAACTTCTATCCTCTGTTATTCTGCTCAACCTTTGTTCGATTCGACCTATGTGATTGTCAATGATTCGTCTAAGCTGAGTAAAACGTATCAAAGAATCATTAGCCTGACGGCTCAGCATCCCATTGCGGGTAAAACAGAGCCATTGGTCGTCGGTGAATTTGATGCAGAAGTGATTGATTATTTACTAAAACGTATCGCGGCTCATCCCGCTTACGATTTTCAGAATGTCTTGGTTGACTCCAGTACAAGCAAAGCCGATCCATTCAATCCTGTGCTTTTGGCCTACGGCACCGAGCGACTTATGGCCAATGTGCTTAAATTCAGCGATTACATGGTGGCGCATCCAACCTTGTTTCAATTTTTGGCAAAAGCTCCCATTTGCAATTCTCAACTAACCTTTTCAACGGATGGAATTTGGCCGCAAACGAAAGAGTATCATTTTAACGTGATGGGCATGAACGCCAAAGTCATTGGAAAAGCAGCTACAACGCAGTTTGCAAAGGGCCATCAAGTTCAGTTTAAATTTGATAGCGATTCAAGGGCGACTGTTTTTTCTGATTCCAGCTACATGACCCTGAAGAAGGCGGGCCAAGATGTGGTGATCTATTCGAAATGTACCGATAGCCCAGATACCGTATTAAGTTACCAGGCTGCTACAAGTTACGCGATGGTGCAGGTCGACACGCACTCTTTGCCATCCCTCATTTCGGGTCAAACCAGCCATTTAAGAATGCTGGCGGTGAAAGTGGATGCCAACAGTTATGCTGGACTACAAGCCGCTTGTTTGACGCAAAGCAATTCGGTGGAACCATCGCAGCTGCTTCAGCAGTTTGTTCCATGGATGGCTTTGCTAGCTTCGTCTACGGATGAGGGGCGTGAAGAACTCGGAGATTGGATCGGTCGATCGCGCTGCTTGTGTGCGGAGAACTTTAATCCACCGCTTGATAGCCCGAATCTTCTGGTGGGCTATCACGATAATTTCAGCGTGTCGTTTCCCTTGGGGGCTCCAGGAATTCCGGTTGCCATTTCGCCAGTCAATCAAACGGTTTACACAGACCGATACGGCATCGCCAAACTCTGTTCGAATCAATTTCAAAAAAGCGATACCGTCGGTTTCGAAGTCGATCATGTCGAAGTAGCCCGCTGCGATATTCCTGGAACGGCCCAAGGATCTCATTTGCAAACTTTCCGAAATGGCTTTTTTTATGACTGCTACGAAGGTCAAAACGGTCATGAGTGTGAATGTGCGTTGCACTTTGTTCCGGATGTCTCAGGACAAGCTTGTATCGAGTGCAAGGCCAACCAAGTTTCGGTGAATAAATCTTGCCAAGATTGTCCCAGCAACCAGGTTCAAGCCAACAACCAATGTAAGTTGTGTTCACCCAAGATCTATGGATCCGGTTCTTGCTTGGCTTGTCCTTCCGGATCTTATTCCAACGACGGTATCCATTGCGAGCCCGCTTGCCAAGATGAGCAAATCGTTGGCATTATTTCGGGCACGACTTACGGTTGCAAGTCCTGCCCGGAAGGCCAAATTGGCCAGAACCATCAATGCAAATCCTGCAAGGTCGGTCAGTATGCGAGTGGCAATACTTGTCTGGATTGCCCCGCTGATCAAGTCGTGGTTGAGAACAGCTGCCAACCTTGCGCCAGTGGAAAGATTGCCTACCGTGGAACTTGCCTGAGCTGCGGGCTTGGGCAATACGTTTCGTCCAACCAATGCGTTTTATGTCCAACGAATCAGATTGTTAACGATGCAAAAAATGGCTGCCAATCCTGCCCGGCAGAGGAACACGCGAACAATTACCGTTGCACCAAATGCTCCGCTGGGCAAATCGAGAACGCGGAAAGTTGCTCAACATGCCAATCGGGTTATGCCGCTTTTGATCATCAGTGCATTCTTGCAGCTGCAGGATGTCCATTCGATACGATTGCAATCGATGGGGTTTGTACCAGCTGTCCGAGCGGGACCCAGTCGAACTCACTCGGAGCTTGTTCGAGCGGCGAAGAGGGTTCTGTTTGCGCGGTGAACTCAGACTGCACAGGAAATGCCTATTGTTCGGGCACCCAGAATCACACCCAAACAGGCCGTTGTGTTGCTTGTGGGTTAGGAGAGAAGCACCTCTATTTATCGGAAGGCTGTACCGATGGAAAATCAGGATCGTTGTGTGATGTTTATAGCGATTGCTATGTGTTGGGTGGTTTCGGTTGCAATATGAGCAGCAAAAAGTGTGAATAATGAGCAACTTAATCAAATTTCCAAGCTGATTGCTTCGCCCTCAGCGGTTAAATTTTCGATTTCCAATAAAAAACGCGCTCTTACACACGCATCCTATTCTTCAGGGGCCCAATTAGCACACTCTATAGCCTCAAAGGCTTGAGCCACGCAGAGGTCTTTAAGCAGTGGAGTATGGAAACGAGTATGAGCATCTTTCAGGAAGAATAGTTACTCGTCCTCAAGGTTTAACAGCTTTTTTTCTGTTTTGTGGAATTTTTCTAGCTCCACAAATACATAAGATAACTCTCGAAGATGATGTCGGCCGGTTCTCTCTTCTAGAGTTCGATGGTAACTGATCGCCTCAATATTCGACGGCAAAATCGATTCTTTGAGAACTGCGACAACGACCATCGGTAGAAGATCAGCATGTTTTTTATCTGCTTGTACCTGCGAGGTGTAGGCATGAGTCTATCGATAAAGTCTAAAAAGCGTTCTCTATCCTATAGGACTATCAAATAGGTGAATCAAGAATTTCTCGTCCAGTCGTACCGCGCCAACTATCGAAATATTGCTACCCTGGCCAGCAGGTCTTTGGGAATACTGCCGTTTCCCTCGCGGAGAACGGGCATGACTACGACCCATGCCCAGGTTGCTTGGTGCTTCATCTGGGTAGACGTATCTATTGGTCGCGACTTGGGAGATTTCGGATTCAAATCTTCCTCGCTTGACCTTGTGCTTTTCGGTGTAGTTTTTCTGAGCTCTAAACGTCTTTTTTAAAGTCAGATCAGCTCTTATAATCATGGCATGGCTTGTCTCAGCGCCGCTTTTCTCAAGCCATGCTTTCGGGAGATTCAGTGATTGTAGAGTCACGCTGTAATGAATCTTTTGACTGCTTTTACCAAGGAGTTAAGTTGGGCTGTCACTTTATCGACTTGCTTTTAGAGTCACAAAGATATAGGCCATTAACTGAAATTTTTTTACGCTCATTAAAAGGAGATTTTATGAATAGATCGACCTTCGTCATCTTCACAATTAGTTTAATCGGATTGCCTGCTTTTTCCGCCAGAGAGAAATTATTGTTTTCCGTCGCCAAAAAACCCTATGTCGAACTTAATTTAGCAGCATTGAACGTGATTACCCCCTTGGTTCCAGTGGCTGCTCAAGAACCTGCGCAATCGAACCCTCCGGTGGAAGGAGTCGTGCTTGGTATTGATGAGCAAAAAAAACGTCTCATAGCAGCTACATTGAACCCGATGGGTACCCAGATCAGGCATTTCTGGCTACCCAAGGACATTGCTGTTCTTGGGTCTCATGTCACGATCGATCGAGCCGAATGGACTCACGCATGTGATGATACTAGCAGTATCTCAAACCAATGGCCTTTTGTAAGTCAGATCATTCGCTTTGATTCGCTTAACCGAACTATCGGGTGCATTACTGAAACAGGGTGGTTTCGATTAGCTGATGGTACGGAGATAGAGTTTCCAGCAAATCTCCCGCTTCCCAAAAAAACAACGCTCTATCGCTACGACCGGATTGGTAACATCTTGCTTATTTTCAATGATGACGAATTAGAATGCGTTTCTGGATCGTTCTGTAATGATGAAAACTGTCAATATTCACACTCTTTAAGGAATTCGGAAGCTATTTCGCGATTTAAAAATCGTCTATATCTTCAAGGGAAAACCGCCCAAGAATTTTATAAACATGTTGAAGAACCAGACTTGTTAAATACTGCCATGAGAAACGCATGCATTGGCATGTATGCTGCCTACGAAGGCTTTGCTCAAACGGTTCTTGATGAAGCGATCAATTTGTTCGTGGGTGAGGTCGGTTTTATTTCGCATGCCGAGATGAAAGATGCCTTAAAGTTGGAATTTGAAAAAACCGGTCATAAAAGAAAGCCACATAAACCAAGTGAGCTCATTGAGGTTTGGCGAGGCGCTCTTCAAAGAGCATGTAATATCAGCCTAGAATCTTCTCCTAGGTTCAAAGAATTTCGCCATGGTTCAGGCTTCGTATCTACCCAAACATGGTTCAAAAAAGATGATGAGGACAGTGATTTTCAGCCTTTCTACTTCTCTATCGAAGATAGTGACCAATTTACAAGCCTTTTTTATGGAGCAAGAAACGTATTCGGTCATGGTACCGCAGACGATACGATATCAGGCCGTGGAGTACTATTTGAGCTAGAAGATGAATTAGGAAAAATAACAAATTCACAATTAGCAGAATTGGCAATTTGTCTCAATAGTATGTTGAACAAGGATCTATGTAATGCGAGCGTGTCCTACCGGCAAACTCAATGGTTGTATTCTATTTTTCGAGGGGTGACGATTGCGACACAAAGATTGATCAGTTTATGGACCTACGACGCTTTCAGAGAGTCTTTGGGTATCGACATTCACCTCTGGGACTTCGCTCCAGCAATGCTATGCGATTGGAAGCGAGATGGATCAGATTTTCAGGCTCAGCAGAGAAAAGAACGCATTGTCATTCAGACACCTGGAGAGAAGGCTCGTGGTGTATGTGAAGATCAGTTGAAATTCGAGACTCAGCAAAAAAAAGAACGCATTGCCATTCAGACATTTGAAAAGAAGATCCGTGGTGTATGCGTGAAATTCGAGACTCAGCAGAGAAAAGAGTGCATTGCCGCTCAGACACCTGCAGAGAAGGTTCGTGGTGTATGTGAAGATCAGTTGAAATTCGAGACTCAGCAAAGAAAAGAACGCATTGCCATTCAGATATCTGAAGAGAAGGCCCGTGGTGTCTGTAAAGATCAGTTGAACTTCGAAGCTGATCAAAGAGAAAAACGCATTGCCATTCAGGGATCTGAAGAGAGTGGTCGTAGCAAGCAGGAATCAGCGGAGGAGTCTGGCAGGAAGTCTCTGAGCAACCTTCTGTCTGAGTATAAGTATGGAAAGGAGCTATCAAAGAAGCTATTAAATGAGCGCAACAATGTGAACGGGAAGCATTTCACAGAATCTAAGACCTTAGGAGAAGCAGAAAAGGTGGAGCGGGCGTGCATTGAAGATCAGAAGAGGGCAGACCTCCTTCATCTCAAAAAGTGGTTCTTTAACGAACATCGACATAACCAAAAGGCAAGGATCCAAGCGGATAAGCTCCAATACCACTGGCATGCACCGCAAGAGCCAGCTTTTAGACAGTTTCAAGAAGCGTATGTTGATGGCAGTCGTGGAGATTGTGGATTTATTGCCATTGGAACTACACGAGCAGATGCTATTCGATTGCTACAACAACACGCTGAAGCTCCTGACGTTCAACGTCAAATGATACCGGATATTCTCTTTGCAACTCTTCCAGAAACTGCTGAAGAGGATGATACCTTACCACTTCCATATTCTCTTCACACTTTGCGGCGTCAGCAGACGGAACGCGATGCCTTACTGACTCAGCTGGAAGACCAGAGACGTACTATCAACCTAGAGCGTGGCCAAGATGACACCATGCACAGAACTGTAGACTATCTCATGGAAAACCCAACCACATATACTTGGGCAACAGCTTTTATCGATAATCATCAAAGGCTTCAACAAATTGAAGCGGAGATTAGGGACTTTGTCCCAACAGCCGAACAAGTGCGAGATTTTGTCCAGTATGAATATCGCGCACGCCATGGATACTTAGGATATTTTCGGGGAGGCGGAGGGACTCTAGAGGTTTTGGCTCGTCTCTTAGATATACAAGTAACCGTATTGGAGGGTCAGGGAACTTTGAGTCAAACAATTCACGTGCCGTTTGAGCCTCACGATAACGTTACTGCTCCTCGTGGCGTATACTATTTACATCATGTCGGGGGTACAGACATAAACGGTCGCGCTTATCTCAATCACTTCAATTTACTATTCGAAGAACCTATTGTTCGCAGCACACTGAGGGCAGGAGTGACAAGCTCGATGTAGGGCCAAACAGCAACGAGCTAAAACATTCTGGTCCAGGCGATAGAGCCGTTTTGTGTGTAGGTATTATAAAAGCCTTTTTCACTTTTTGAAAGTACGAGACCGCTAAAATCTGAGGGCTAAGGGGGGGCTAACTTGGCACATAGGTAACACTTTCAAAAAGGAGAATCATTAATAGATCCCATGACCTGGCATCAAACCGAAGTATATCAAGAGAGAATCAAATTGATTGATGATTGGCTCGCAGGTGAGTTTTGCTCGTCGGCGCTGTGTCAATGTTATCCGATAATCCAGCGGACAGGTTACAAGCTTTATCGAAGCCTTCAAACACGAAGAGAGAGAATCCGCAGCCTAAGTCGTCTATCAATTTGGTGGCTGAAGTTGGGGATTCTCACTGAACTTCAAGCAGTTCTACTTGTCACTCATGAAAAAATTCGTCGTTATTTTAGACACGTTGAAGCATTTCTCAGCCAGAATCAAGCTCATGTCGTCTGAACTGTGCTGTATTTTTGAATTTCGCTGGAATTTTTATATATTTGTTGCTGAATCTTTTTGATTCAATCAGTCTGTGTTTTACTCGAGGAGTCAGAAGAGCCGCTTTCTTCAAGCTGTTCTATTTTTTCCAGAGAAAAACCTGTGGCTTTCGAAATGGTCGGCTTATCAACTTTTAGGATAAGAAGATTTCGGGCGGTTTGGAGATTGGCCAGCTCTGTCCATATGGGCTTGCCTTTTTCTAAGCCGATCGCCTCGCCTTCAACCATACCGAGATCAAACTGTTCTTTAGCGCTTAATTCTTCGGTTTCTAATAAAAGACGCGCTCTTACATACGCATCATATTCTTCAGGGGTCCAATTAGCACGCTCCATGGCCTCAAAGGCTTGGCTCACACAGAGGTCTTTAAGCAATGGAGGGTGGGAACGAGTATGAGCATCTCTTAGGAAGAATAGCCACTCGTCCTCAAAGTTTAACAACTCTTTTTCTGTTTTGTGGAATTTCTCCAGCTCCACAAATACATAAGATAACTCTCGAAGATGATGTTGACCGGTTTTCTCTTCCAAAGTTCGATGGTAACTGATCGCTTCAATATTCGATGGCAAAATCGATTCTTTGAGAACTGCGACAACGACCACCGGCAGAAGATCAGCATGTTTTTTACCTGCTTGTATCTGCGAGGTATAGGCGTGAGCTCCATAATATTGCATGCGTTTTAAAAAAATCGGACTTCGTCGGCACTGCATCTCGATCAGGAAATAAGTACCCGATTCATCCTGGCATTTGAGGTCAAACAGGCTTCTTTTACCCTGACCCAAATCAGGGATTTGTTCTGTTGGCACAAATTCGACTTTTTGGATTCTTTTGCCTGCAGATAATCGCAAGATGTTATTTAAAAAGTCCATCATCCTGATCGGGTCACCAAAGACTTTTTTAAATCCAACATCATTAGTCGGGTCTAAGTAGCGTTGCATAGGGTCTTAAGATTACATGAACGAAGGTGGAGTTGCAATGGAATGTCTGGTGAGTAAACCCTAGGGGTGTTGTTTCAGCGTGCATATGCTAGGCTCGCGGCTTATGTTTCGAAAGATAAAGTATTCGGACGATCAAGCTTTTTCTTTGCGCAGTTTAGCGGAGGAAGGGGTGGTGGTGTATGTTCACCGAACGCGTTCCGTTTTGTTACACTGGGTTCTTGCCAGTATGATAGCGCGGTATGAGCTTCCCGAGATTTTATACTCGACATTCAAAGCCAGCAAAGTATCTAATCTGATCCGAGCTGTTCGATTGGCAACGGGATCGATTGAGATTTTTTTAAGAAAAGCCAATACCGCCTTTTCTCAAAGGAGCAGTGAGAAGAGGGATTATATCAAGACTTTGATCCGAATCCAAAAAAGCTCTGAAACACCTATTTTTTTGGTTCCTCACTTCTTAGTTCTCGGAAACCGGTCGTCGAGTTTGAAGCCTTCGGCGGTCGATATGATTTTTGGTTCTCGCAACGATCCGGGTTTTGTTCGTTTGCTGCTTCGATTGCTGCTTTTCCGAAATTCGGGTCAATGGGCTACTGCAGAGCCATTGAATTTAAAAGCGTTTTTAGAGCAAAATCCTCATGCTACCGATGTGGTCCTCTCGCGTCGGACTCGAGGGATTCTTCAAAAGCGCTTCAAAGGATTGGCCAGAGCCTTTCATGGACCTTCGCTGAAAAGTACGAATCGCATTCAAGTGGATACACTGCGGGATCACGATCTTCAAAATTTTATGATGGAGGTAGAAAAGCAAACTGGGCTTCCTCGTGTCAAGCTTTTTAAGAAAGCTCAAGAATACTACTTACGAATCGCAGCTCGATTTGACGTAGATATGATTCATCTCATTAACCAGGTGTTTGGTTTTGTTTGGAATCGAATTTACGATGGAGTGGTGTGGAAGAAATCCGATATTGAAAAGATCAAGCAAGCCTCTCAAAAAGGGCCTGTGATTCTCGTCCCTGCGCATCGAAGCCATATGGATTATTTGGTTCTCAGTCAAATATTTTACTGGGAAGGCCTGATGGTACCTCATATTGCTGCCGGTGAAAATTTGTCCTTCTTTCCACTGGGGATTATTTTTCGAAGGGGGGGCGCTTATTTTATTCGTCGCTCATTCAAAGGAGACCCTCTTTATTCGCAGGTGGTTCGGGCTTACCTGAAGAAACTCTTGCGAGAAGGCTATACTCAAGAGTTTTTCATCGAAGGCGGCCGTAGTCGCAGCGGAAAAACATTGCCTCCTAAACTGGGACTCTTATCCATCATGGTGGATTGTCTGAGTAAGTCCAAACTGTATGAAGCGACCTTTATCCCAGTTTCCATTTCCTACGAAAAACTTTTAGAAGCAAACGAATACAGGCGAGAACTCGAAGGTGCAGAGAAGCGAGCAGAAAGCCGAGGCGACATCTTCCGTTCTCTCAAAATTTTGAGAAAACGTTATGGGCGAATTTTTGTTAATTTTGATGAACCCATTTCGTTCACGGAATTTTATCAGACAGGTCAAGTTGATTTGGTGCCACGTTTGGCGCATCGAATCATGGCGGGCATCCAGCGCTCAACGGTGGTGACGCCGGTATCTTTAGTCGCTACAGCTTTGATGGGTTCCAAGAGGAGGATCCTTTCCAGAGGACAAATCGAGTGGTCCATTAAGCGTTTGGCTCAGTATGTTCAAATTCCCAAACCAAGCTTGGAGAAAGTGCTCCACAATCTAATCCACGATGAGCTGATTGTTTGTGAGACAGCAGGCCGTCGTTTGTACTATCGCGTTCCTGAAAAAGCGGCATTATCGCTTGACTACTACAAGAACAACCTGATTCACCATTTTGCAGCCGATGCGATTTTAGCGATGGCGTTTCAAATATCTGCCCGAGGCGATCGCCGAAAAAGTGTCAAACGCTCTATTTTGCACAAGCAAGCCTTGCTTTTAAGTCGAATCTTTAAATTCGAATTCAGTTACTCGGTGGATGAGAATTTAGAGAATATATTCGAACAACGCTTGAACGAAGGGATTGAAGCGAAGATTCTCTTGCGAGTACAGGATCAAATTCGCTTGTCCGAATCCAAAGAAGCATTCTCACAGCTTTCTTTTATGGCGAACCTGTTGGCTAACTTTGTCGATGCCTATTGGGTTTGCGCTAGAAAGCTTGAGTCTGCTTTGTTAAAGGCTCCGACTCGCAAAATTTTGGTCGGTTTGCTTCTCGATTGCTTGCGAGAAGCTGTGTTAAGTGGAGCCAGTGATTACCCAGAAATCGTCAGCAAATCTTTGGTTGAAAATGCAATCATGTGGTTCGAAGATGCCGGAATACTGGTTTGGGAACAAGGAAAGGCAAGAATGAAGGCGGACAAAAAGCCGGATTTCAAAATTTATTTACAAGCATTGCAAGATTGTCATTATGGAAATTAATATATGGGAATAACATCAATTCGTGTTCAAGGAGCTCGAGTACACAATCTGAAAAACATTGGGGTGGAACTTCCCCGAGATCGCTTGGTGGTTCTCACTGGGCTCTCCGGTTCCGGCAAGAGTTCATTGGCTTTTGATACCATCTACGCGGAAGGGCAGAGACGATACGTGGAGTCTCTTTCAAGTTACGCCAGGCAGTTTTTGGAGATGCAAGATAAGCCCGACGTGGACCAAATCGATGGGCTATCACCGGCTATTAGCATTGAGCAAAAGACCACCAGCAAAAATCCTCGTTCTACGGTCGCGACCGTTACGGAGATATATGACTATCTGAGGCTTCTGTTTGCTCGTGTGGGAAAAGCTTATTGCTATCGCTGTCATCAACCCATCGAAGGTCGTAGTGCGACTCAAATAGTGGATGAAATTTTAGAACGTGCCTTGGGTGGTAAAGTCCAGATCTTGTCGCCAATTGTTCGCGCACGAAAAGGCGAATATCGACAAGAGTTAAACGAGTTGCGAAAGCAAGGGTTTGCTCGGGTCCGAATCGATGGGCATATTAAACTTTTAGAAGAAGAATTGAATCTGAACCCCAAAGTGAAGCATACGATTGAAGTGGTCATCGATCGGCTGAATGTCGAACCAGAAAGTCGGTTGCGCTTAGCGGAAAGCGTTGAATTAGCCCTTAAAAAATCCCGAGGTTTGGTGGTCGTCCTCTTTGAACAAGAGGAAGTTTTGTTGAGCGAGCACTCCGCTTGCGTAGACTGTGGGATTTCGTATCCGGAAATCGAGCCGCGTTTATTTTCTTTCAATGCGCCTCAAGGAGCCTGTCCGAAGTGTTCAGGTCTGGGGATGTTGTACGGTCGAGAGGTTGTCGATGAAGAAGCCGTCGGCGAGATTTGTCCTGCTTGCCAAGGAGATCGTCTAAGACCTGAGGCACGATCGGTTCAAGTGGGAGGAGAATCGATCGTTGGCCTGACCTCAAAGTCGATTCAACAGGCTTTTGAATTTTTCAAAGAGCTTCGTTTGAGTGGGCGGTTTGAGACGATTGCAAAGCCAATCTTAAAAGAAATCAGCGGACGCCTTGAATTTTTGCTGGAAGTTGGCCTCGATTATATACACTTAGATCGAGCTGCCGGATCACTGTCCGGAGGTGAAGCTCAGCGCATTCGTTTGGCAACCCAGATTGGCTCTGCTTTGGTTGGGGTGCTTTACGTGCTCGATGAGCCGAGCATCGGATTGCATCAACGCGATAATGAGCGCCTCATCGCCACTTTGAAAAAGTTGCGAGATCTTGGAAATACCGTTTTGGTTGTTGAACACGACGAAGAAACCATTCTGGAATCGGACTATGTTGTCGACATGGGGCCTGGAGCTGGCAGGCTAGGAGGAGAGATCGTTGCTCAAGGAACGCCGCAAGCGATTCTTGAGAATCCAGAGTCCTTAACTGGCAGATACTTGTCTCGTGCTTTGTGCATCGAAATTCCTCCAAAGCGCCGAGCAGGTATTGGGAAGAAGCTCGAACTCGTGGGAGCGTCGGGTCATAACCTGAAAGCAGTTGATTTTACCCTACCGCTGGGGACTTTGACTTGCATAACAGGGGTATCCGGTTCGGGTAAAAGCAGCCTGGTAGTGGATACGCTTCGGCCGATTCTGAATCAAGCTTTTTTCGATTCGAGAGAAAAGCCCTTGATGTATCAGTCTATCCGAGGTTTGGAACATATTGATAAGCTGATCGATATTGATCAATCGCCGATCGGGCGAACGCCGCGAAGCAATCCGGTGACTTACACGGGTGTTTTCGACGAGATCCGGGCTCTTTTTGCCAGTCTTCCGGACGCAAAATTGCGACACTACGATGTGGGCCGGTTTTCTTTCAACGTCAAAGGAGGGCGCTGCGAAATTTGCACCGGAGCAGGCCTGATTAAAATTGAAATGAACTTTTTGCCGGATGTCTATGTCACATGTGATGTCTGCAAAGGGAAACGATTCAATACGGAAACGCTCAGCGTTCGTTATCGAGACAAAAGCATATCGGACGTGCTGGAAATGACAGTAGACGATGCCTACGAGTTCTTTCAGGCCATTCCGGCGATTGCTCGCAAGCTCGATACTTTGCGGCGCGTGGGCCTTGGCTATGTGCACTTGGGTCAGCAAGCCACGACTTTGTCCGGTGGAGAGGCGCAGCGGGTCAAACTAAGCAAAGAGTTAGCCCGTCGTTCTACTGGAAAGACGCTTTATATCTTGGATGAGCCAACAACAGGGCTGCATTTTCACGACGTCAAACACCTTTTAGAGGTTTTGCAGTACTTGGTCGATCAAGGAAATACGGTTTTGGTGATCGAGCACAATTTGGATGTGATTAAAGTGGCGGATTGGATTGTAGATATGGGTCCAGAAGGTGGGGATCGAGGAGGGCAGATTGTTGCTCAAGGCTCTCCAGAGCGGATTGCTGGAGTTGAAGCAAGCCATACAGGCCGATTCTTGAAGCAGATCCTGTCCCGAGAAAATCACGATTTGGCTGAGCGAGAATTGTCGAATCGAGACCGAATTCAGACCATTGACCAAATTCGCGGAAGACGGGCTAAAACAGAGAGAATCAAAAAATAAAAAGCATGTTTGCTGGAATAGGCCCCTAGCGCAAGAAGTTCAACGATCATGAAAAAGAAATTTGTCTTGGTTTCTATGATGTTTGCAATCGCTTCTTGGGCTGAAGAGGAAGCTGTTTTTAATACGACGGAAGATGTTCGTGTGGAACAGCCCTATCCGATCGAAGAAGACACGAACGAAAATAATTTTGTTACTCGAGCGCTCTTGGGTGCGCGCAAGAAGTGTCAGCGAGCTCGGAGCCTCGTTAAAAAAACTCAAAAAGACGTGGAAACTGCTCGAACAAGCTGGGAAAAGGTTGAAAGCTCCTGCAAACAAATCTTGGAAAACGAAGACAGTGTTTCCGAAACCCCGGTTGCTCCGAACGCTGACTTGCCAAAAGACGAAATCTAGTATTCGTTGACAAGATGCTGATTCGAATCGCATCTTGTTTGCTGTGCTTACCTATCTTAGCGAATGCGGCTGCTTTGGCTAAGATCCAAGCCTTATACGATCGGACGCATGCATTTCAGGCGGACTTTCAACAAACCTATCGTAACAAACTCTTCAACCGGACCGAGCACAGTACGGGGGAAGTCCGCTATCAGCGCCTGGGAAAAATGCGTTGGGACTATCGGTCTCCGCACGCTAAGTCTTTTATTCTCAACGGCAAAAAACTTTGGTTAGTCGAGCCTTCTGAAAAAACAGTTTCGATCAATCGCTGTTTCAAGAGTGATACCTTAAGTCAATCGTTGATTTTTCTGGGTGGAGAAGGAAGATTGGCGCGTGAATTTAAGCTTTTGTCTGCTTCCAAAAACCAGCTCGTGTTGGTTCCCAAGCAAAAGACCGAGCTTTTCGAGAAGCTTATCTTGAGCTTTGAGGCTAAAACATACCAGATTTCACGGGTTATCTTGATCGATGTCGATGGAAACCAAAACGAGTTTGTATTTTCGAATCGCCGGTTTAATCGCCGATTGCCTGCTCCAGCATTTGATTACAAAACCCCTCCTGGGTTTGAAGAAGTCAATTTAGCGAGTGATTGTTAATTAAAAGCTTTGCCCAATGGTAAACAAAAACTGCACAGGAGAATCGCCGGCGGGGATACCTGGAGTGCCATGTGGACGCCGAACCAACGGAAATCCCCATTCGAATCGCAGAGCTCCAAAGGGGCTTAGCCACCGAAGGCCAAAGCCGGCTGCGCTATACAAACCCATGCCGTAAAACAGTCCCAACGGATCCCAGTACTGTGGATGCGTATTTTTGAGATTTTTATGGCCAATGTAGAATAGATTCTCAAAAGGCGAGTAGACGTTTCCCAGGTCAAAAAAGAACACTGCGGATAAATTGAGTGTTTTTGCAATCGGAAATTCTAGTTCTAGATTGGATAGGAATTGTTTGTTGCCACCTACATTGATTTGTTGGATCGGCTGTGTGCTGTATTGTTGGCTGACGTTGAGAACGGGTCCAATCGATTGAAAATAGTACCCGCGTAGACCTGTAGCTGCTCCGAGTTGCACTCCTCCTAAACGGAAATTTTCCGAGACAATTTGGACCCCAAAAGTATTTAAAAATCCAAAATCAACATTCAACTTGAGAACCCAGTTTTTTAGAAAAAACCATTGGTCAAAGTTGTAATAAAAGCGAGTGGTGGTACCCAAACGCAGGAAGTTATTGCTGGTGGATTGAGATTCCAACTTGTCGAGTAAGCCCGAGCCCAAATAAGCATTGGCGAATTCACTTCGAAACTCCAAAAGATAGCCGGCTGTTGGGAAAAGGCGATTATTGCGTTGATCCATCTGAAGGACCGGCTTTAGCGAGGTCGTGTAACGGGGTTGATGTAAATGCCACCCCCAGTAATTGATTCCCTCTAGGCTATCTTCGACCTCAACGCGTTCAGCCATGTAAGACAGGTAAAAACGCAAGTTTTCAAAATCAGGAACATAGGGTTTCCAAAAAGGAGAAGCATTTTGATACCAGCGATTGGAGTAGGGGCTTAAGAAAGATCCGATGGGGTAGCCAAAGCCAAGCTCGCCTCCGCTATTTCCTCGATAATAGTCAATTAAGAATCGCTGAGTGTGATAGGCCCGCAGCGAAAACGAAACCGGCTCACGATTCAGATAGAGTAAATAAGGGTCTGAGAAAGATAGTTCGAAGATGCGTCGATAGGCCGATAATTGAACGACGGCACTGAGGCTTTGTCCTCGCCCAAACAGATTGTTTTGAGTGACCTGGCCTTGAAAGAGGAGTCCTTCTCCTCCTGTTCCGTAACCGCCACCGACTTGGATTTGCCCAAGTTTCTTCTCTTTCACTACAATCTCCACATCGATGTGGTCGGGGTTTTGAGCACTGGGTTTGGTATCCATTTGGACGGATTCGAAATAACCGAGTTGATTCAGACGCTGCTCGCTAAGCCTTAGCAGAGAAGCGGAATAGAGCTCTCCTTCGTAGATGCGTAGTTCTCGTCGGATGACCTCATCCACGGTGCTGGTGTTGCCCTTGATTTCAAAACGTCCAAAGTAGACGAGGGGACCCGGATCGATCTGAAGCTTCAAATCGACGATGTGCTCTTGTTCGTGGATTTGTGGCTCTGGAGAAATATTGACATACGCATAGCCCTGATCACGATAGAGCTCTTGGATTGAAACCAGATCTTTCATCAATTGGGTTTTATTGAAAACATCGCCTTGCTGAAGCTCAATATGATCTCTTAAGAAATCTTCTGAATAATCAAGTCGATCTCCATCAACTTCAAGAGTTCCCAAACTGAAAGGTTCGCCTTCGGTGAGCGAAATATGCACGCTGATCCGAGTTTTGTCTGGTGACAAAGCAGCTCGAGGTTTTGAAACTTGGACATTTAAATATCCATGCTCTTGATACAGCTGCTCAATTAAAAGCGCGTCAATATCCAGCATCTCCTCGTTGTAAAGCCCCCACTGCGTGATGAAGCTTAACGGGTGTTTTTCTTTGCTGCGCATGCTTGCTTTGATCCGATCAGTCGATAAAGTCCGGTTCCCTAAGATCGTGATTTGATCAATTTTCGTTTTGGCATCTTCTTCAATATGGAAAATGACTTCGACAAAATCCGTTGCTTTCACCGTTTCGTCTTTTAAGAGATCCGTTGCTTGACTTGCTTTGATTTCATAAGAAACGGTGGCCAGCAAAAATCCTTTTTCGATGTAGAGCTTTCGGATTTTCTCAGCGTTTTCTCGAATTCTCATCACATCGGCAATTTGGTAGGGTTTTAGGTCAATCACCTCTTCCAAGCCGGATTCTAGAATCTCTTGGTTTCCGATAAATCGCACTTTATAAAGCGTTGCTTTCTCCGTTAAACGAATGGTCAAGAGTATGCTGCCATTCGGACCTCTATCTTGGTGAAATTGAACGTCCGCGAACAGCCCCATCTTCAGGATCGCTCGAATGTCTTCTTGGATGCTTTCTCGATGAAGCGGTTGGTTGATTTGAGATTTTAACAGGACCAGCACAGCTTCGGGCTCGGTTTTTTGAGCTCCTATCACTCGGATCTCATAGATTCGACCCGGAGTAGGAGACTTGGCTTGCAGGACCCCTACTTGGCCCGAGCGTTTGAAGGCTTGTTCACTTTCCTCGGTGAATTGTGCCGTAGGCAATGCGCTTCGGGATAGCGTAGGATCTCGTACGGTCTTGTTTTTTTTTGTTTTTGAATGTGGCGAGATTGAGCCAGGCGTCATCGATTGGCCTTGCAGCAGAGATGCCGAAAACAGGACTCCTACAGCGATTTTTGAGGCGCGAAACATCACGGATTGCTGTATAGCGCTCGATAATCTTGGTCTATAGCCTCCTGGAAGAAAATCGTCATCATTCACCGAAGTTGTTTGTAGTATCTCAAGGCTTTTTCACGGGACTCTGCCAGGTCAACCACTGGCTTTGGATAAGTTCTTGGAGGGTGCTTGCTTTTCCAGGGTTCGAATAACTCCGCAATGGTTAAATGCCTGAGCTCCGGCACGAAGCGTTTAATGTATTCGCCGGCTGGGTCGAAAGTTTTGGCTTGAGTCGTGGGGTTAAAGATTCGAAAAAAAGGAGCCGCATCGACTCCAGAGCCGGCTACCCATTGCCAGCCCATCGCGTTGTTGGCGAGGTCTGCATCGACGAGGCAGTCTGAAAACCATTCGAGTCCGCGTTTCCAATGAATGAGTAGATTTTTGGTTAAAAACGATCCCACGACCATTCGAACTCGATTGTGCATCGTTCCAGTTTCCCAAAGTTCGCGCATGCCTGCATCAACAAGCGGGATTCCAGTCAAACCTTTTTGCCATCGCTCAAGCAACGGCGAGGAATCTTGCCAAGGAAACGAGTCAAAAGCGCTTTGATAATTCTCGCAAGCAGTATGAGGATGATCAAAGAGAATGGAGTGAGCAAATTCTCTCCAAATCAGCTGCCGGATAAACGGATGATTCGGCTCGTGGATGTCCCACCAAATTGCGTTCGGGGATATTTCTCCGAAATGAAGGTAAGGAGCCAAGCAAGAACTTGCCGAAAGGGCGGGGTAGTCTCGATTGAGCTCATAAGCCGATAGCTTGCTGTTGCAAAAACGATCCCAGGTTTGTTGCGCGCCATCTTCGCCCGGGGTCCAGTACTGAGCAACTTTGAGAGCCCAAGCGGGAAGCGCTTCAAGCTCTTTCTCGGGAGAAATCCAATGCAACTGAAGCTGTTTTGGAGCTGGCAGGGGCTTTCGAGGAGGCGGGCTTTCTGCTGATAAGTTTCGGTAGAAAGGAGTGAATACCCGGTAAGGCGTGCCGTCTTTTTTCTGCGTTTGCCAGGGTTCAAAGAGCAAGGAGGCATTAAACGTGTCACATCGAATACCTTGTTCTCGAAGAGTGTGCTTGAGGACTTTGTCCTGCTGGAGGCCGATGGGATCGTATCGTCGGTTCCAGAAGACTCCAGAAATTTGTTCAGAGCGAATGAGTCTTTGGATAATTTCGAGTGGCTGGCCTTCAAATATTCTCAGATGGTTTGAAAGATGTTTGTTGAGCTGGCTTAAGCTTTGAGTCACCCAAGACTGACTCGCTGCGCCTGCTTCGGGATCTCGAATGTAGATAGGCAAAACCCTTCCAAGTCGAGAGGCCTCTTGTAAGGCGGGGTTATCAAATAACCGAAGATCTTGGCGAAACCAGACAAGATGGATTGGCTGCATACAAACCCTAAGACACAAGAATGAGTCTGGCGGAGCGACCGGGATTCGAACCCGGGATAGAGTTTCCCCTATACACACTTAGCAGGCGTGCGCCTTCAGCCACTCGGCCATCGCTCCACTCTCACAAAGCTGAGAACGAGATTATTCTAGCAGCTTTCTGTTTTACCCGTCAAGTCATTCGTTGCTTGATTTAGCGCTCTAACTCTTCAATGCGCTCGGAAAAGTTTAGGCCAAGCCACACCTGAGAGTGTTGAAACACAATTTTGCTAGAAATTGCTGTGTCTGGCGCTCCAGAAAAACCGCATTTTTCAAGCTGCTCTATTTTTTTCCACCGATAAGCCAGTGGCTTTTGAGATAGTCGACTCATCAACTTTTAGTGCAAGAAGATTTCGGGCAATTTGAAGATTGGCCCAAAACATAAAGAGAGTCTGTGCACTATTTGACTAGAAAACATAACAAGGCTTGATCATTATTCTGCTGACTTAGGTGTTATTTTATTTTGACAAGGCGCGTAGTTTGAATCCCATAAATACGGTTTCGTCAAGGAAATTAGAGACCCAAAATACTATTTGACCTCATGGGACAAAGATGAGGCAAGTGGCCAGACCACGTTTAGGATCTCTATTCTGCCTCGGACCCAAGCATAACTAGTTGATCTATTCGCCAAAATTAAGAGATAAGGACAAGATATGGACATCTGTTTTGTTAGTTATACGACGTCAAAATTATATTTTCTTTCGCAGATTTTTAGATTATGTTACTCGCCAGAAGTAAAAAAACGATCTTAGATCGATCGTAACTAAAAGGAGTCTAAAAATGCAAATATTTCAAAGAATCGCCTCGCTCGTTGCCGTTTCTATGTCGCCAATTCTTACAGATACAGTACATGCTTTCAAAGATATTAATCATGACCATAATGTTATTAAGTCAACAATCAATGTAGGTGTTAATCCTGCTGGAATTGCAATAACTCATGATAGTAAATTTGCATATGTTGCAAATAGTAATGATTATGAAATAATGGATTGCCACACGATTAGTGTTATTGATCTCGGAAGTCATTCAATTTTGAAAACAATTCGCGATTCTAGTTTTAATCAGCCATATAGAATAGCTATTAATAAAAAAACAAATCTAGCATATGTGACAAATAGCGGAGGAACAACTGTAACTATTATTGACACATTAAATAACTCAATTTCAGGCATAATAGATGGTTTTGATGGGCCTTCCAGTATTGTGATAGCGCCGCATTCTAGCAAAGCGTATGTCGGTAATTGGGGGGCTGGAAGTCCTGGAGGACAAGGCAAAACGGTAAGTGTTGTTGATTTAAAAACGGATTCTATTATTAAAGTGATTGCCGTACCTGCTGGTCCGGTTTCTTTAGCTATGAGTGAAGACGAACAATTTGTCTATCTCATCAGCTATGGTGCTGGCAATCCTAACCCTGCGGATGGCTCAGTTAGCATTATACGCTCCAGTGATGACGTAGTTATCAAAACAATAAACCGTCTATCGGGCCCATATGAGATTGCTATTTCCCGTGATATAGCTTACATCACGAATTTCGGTACCAACAATTTTGCGCCGTTTGGTAGAACAGTTTCCGTTCTAAATCTAACATCGAAAAAAATGAGTAAAAGTATTGAAGTCGGAATTCAGCCATCAGGAGTTGCTATTACTCCAAATAAAGATTTTCTCTATGTCTCAAACTATAATACGTTATACGCAAGGCCTAATTTTTCCAGGCTAAGCTCGGGAGAAGGTACAATAAGCGTTATTGACGTTAGAACACACGAAGTGGTACTCACGATCCCTGTTGGTGCTTCTCCTGAATCGGTTGCCATCTCTCCCGACGGTAAATATGCTTTGGTTACTCATTTTGAAGGTAATACGGTTAAGATTATATCGTTAGATCCTAGAATGACCACTCAAGAAGGCTGTTCTACTGTTATCCATGATGAAAATTAAAAATAGGTCTTGAGGAGGATTTATAATGAACATGTCCAAGATCATTAAGAATATTATGCGTACTGTCGTTATGCTTTTTGGAGCTGAAGTGCTCACTTTTTCCGCTTTGGCCACGATTAAGCCTGATGACAAAGATGGCTGCCCTATTTCCCCTGGAGTGTCGAACGAAGTAAGCCTTACACGAGTGATGGTTGGTCAGAATCTAAACGTCAAATTTGGAGAAGAAGCGGGTTACTGTTTGAACAAGTACTTTTCATCTCCTGGTGGGCAGGTTCTTAACTACACCCTATTGCTTTGCGATCAGGCGTGGAACCCCATCCCAGGATGGACAATTGATCACAATTGGATTCACAAGTTCAGAACGCCAGCCTATATTAGTTTTACGCCTAAGGATATGGGTGATATGGGAGAACATCGCTTCATAATTAACGCAACAAACGGGACTGCTAGTGTGTTAGATAAGATTAAAATAAGCGTTTATCAGTTTAATGATAGGATAGAAGATCCGATTGCAGAATGGAATGTTTGGCCAGCTCGGATACAAACGTTAGTGGCTTCGGTTGTGCCTCATATTCTTTCAGCCTGGAAGGTGCGAGATGAGCTAAGAAAAGGAATTCCAGGGATTGTGCAAAAGCACCCTCTTCCGTTGGGATTGGCAGTTGGCCTTTCCAGTGGTCTTGGATTTGGTTGGCTCGCTCAGTCTATAAATTTGCAATCACGAAAAAACCCTAAAGAAGCCCAAGAGGATTGGTGGAAATGTATGTTAGGATGTGTGCTTCCACTAAGCCTTTTCTCTCCAATCGTCTTCAAGAAGTATTTAGTTCCTGCAATGGGAGATACAGGCTGTATTGGAAAGCACTTAGCGTATGAGCAAGTCCCGCAAGCTTAGAGAAATGGCAAGGGACGGAAAAGCAATCGGTTATTTTTGAAGAGAATATCTCATTTTCCTAAAAATTAACTTTTTTCTCGAAGAAAGTATCGTCTAGATGGCTTGATTGGGGGAACGATATGGATCTTTTGCTCCCCTTTCAAGCTGTTTGGTATAGATGAAGTGGCCATGACGAAGATCGATTCTGAACAGGGGCAGAACAAGCGTTTTACCAAGGAAAACTTGCTTCTGTGCCCTTTTTTTGTTCGGATGCCCTTCCCAATCTCGGCGTGGCTCGCACCAGGGTGGAGAAAGGTGATCTGGTCCTCATGAATTTGGCCAAAGAAACTTTTTAGGGATTGCAACCCGCATTGCTGGCGAAACCAATGGCCCCGAGCGGACCGTTGTCCCCAGCCGTGCGAATAAAACGTATCAGATAGTTTTCCATCGTCACTTGTCCGAGTATGATCGGATTATTGGGATCGACAGCATTCGCAATGCTAAAACCAAAAAAACACTGCCCTTCCGTGATTTTCTTAAAGTAGGTCTGCGGCGAGATCGAGAGCGTGACGTTCTCTAAAGCGATTGAGATGTTTGGGAGCTTTTCCAATTCGCTTGCACTCGGGCAGTCGATGGGGACTGGCTTCGAAAGCTGATTTTTGATTTGAGGCCACGTTGCTGCATTGGGGTAGTTTTGGGCAAGATAGCTCACGATCTGATTGACGATGTCGGAGGGGAGCAAATTGAGGGTCGTTCCACTGTCTAGAATGACGCTGGCGCCATAGGTGCTCAGATCCCCGAACGAACTTACGATGCCCCCATCGCTGCCACTCAAGCCGATTTGATTGGCTCCGATAACGTACCAAGATTGTTCTTTAATCGGCGTATATTCAAAACGGAGGGCAGAGGAAGCAGTAGGGAGGCCTCCAAAATAAATGGTGCTGTTGGGATTGTTGTATCCACAAAGTTGAAGGCTAAATTCATTGCTGATGCCTGAGTTATCTTGGGCGAGCTGCGTCATAAACGTGGCATACAGCGCTTCGTTATCTGGAACCGATTCAATCTTGTTTCTAAACGCTAATCCTAAAATGCTGACGTTGTTCATCGAGCCATCTTGCACAAGTCCATATTGAAAATTGGGCACACCTGCGGCAAGGCAGTCCAGACTCACGCTGCCTTGATAGGCAGTCAAATAGTCGGTCCCGCTTCCATAAGAAATTTGAAATTTGCCGAGGGGGCTTCCAGAAGGCTGAAGGGTGCCACTTTGAAGAATGAGATTGGCGCTGCCGGTATCCGCAATGGCCGTAACGGGAGTTTGGTCTACTTGAAGCGAAATGTGATACTCGACTCCAGATGCCGTAGCCGCTTTGCCAGAATCGTAATGGTGGCTCAGGGCTGTGCCTTGCGTATCGCAAGTAGGAGCCACTGTGTTCTTGGAAGTGCAAGTTGCGAGCAGGATCGAGAGAGGGAGCCAGGTAATCTTCTTCATAATGCTTCAAAATACGACTAGAAGCGAAGAGAAAACAATAATTCCTCCAGGATAAGTTGAGGATTCAAGTGGTTTCGGAGCTCGGCTTGGGCTTTCATAGCACCAAAACGCAGCGGTTCCGAGTTTGAAGAAACCCAATGGTCTAGGGTTTGTTCTAGCAATGGCTTATCTTTTGCCAGCTGCTCCGCCAATGCCATGCGCTCAAGCTTGGATTTGGGCAGGTCCACGCATTGTGTATCCGTGGCTTGCTGAGACTGAAAATAAAAACGCTGGCATCGAGAGACGATGGTCGGGAGAAGGGCACGGACGCTGGGTGCGAGGAGAATATAGTGTTGTTCGGAATGAGGTTCTTCCAGTGTTTTAAGCAGTGCATTGGACGCTTGCCGGTTCATGCGATGCGCATTCGGAATGACCCAGTTTGGGCTTCCCGGAGCAGACACTAAATCTCGGATGGCATCAATTTTTATCTCGCCTTCAGCCTGGAGCCATTGGGCTTTCGTATGTTTTTTTTCCTGAACCAGTCGGCAACTCAAGCATTGTTCACAGCCCGAAGGGGTTTGATGAAAATCGCACAGCAAGCCCGCCGTCAGGGAAACAGCCGTTGTTACCAAAGTATCTTGTTCCTCTCCGATAAAAAGGAGGGCATGAGGAAGTCTTTTTTTGTCAAAAGCGTTTGCAAACCGGTCGTGAAATAACACACTGGGGACATAGTTGCATAAATAGGAAAGCGCAAATGGGTCTCAAAAGGCAAATAGGCAAGCTCTATTTTGATTAAAAAAATTTTAAGTATTTGAAAAAATGCAGAATTATATCTGAATCTTATCGATTTGAGGGATAGTAAAAAATAAAGACGATGAATCGACGTGCATGTCTACTTTAAGAGATCATGAGTAGAAGATGGGCTTTTGAAAGAACCCAATCGTAAGGAGTAATATATATGACAGAGAAAGTAGTTCGTGCAGGATTGGAAAGAAAAAAAGGCTGGCTCTATTATCTAGATAAAAATTTAAACGTCTATCGTGTAAAAATGGTGCGCGGTGGCGAGAAGAAAAAAGAAGGTGATCGTCCTGAGCTTGTTCATAAAACAGACCTGAAACGTGATGAAAATTACCTTTATTATGTCGATAAGTCAGGGGATATCTGTCGTGTGGAAGCTAGCCGAGGAGGCACTGCTCGTAAAGGAAAAAAACGCCGAAAAACGGCTGAGCAAAAGAAAGCTCTGTTGCTCAAAAAAATGGAAATTAAGAAAAAGAAATTAGCAGCCAAGAAGAAAGCTGAAGTCGCAGTGAAGAAAAAAACAGCGATGAAGAAAAAAGTCACGGAACCGAAAAAAGTCAAAAAAATTGCAACCAAGAAGAACTTGGATGAAAAAAAATTAATTTCAAAAAAATCCTCTCAGAAAACAACCCCCAAAAAAAGTGTAGGCAAAAAGAAAGCAGCCAAGAAGAAGCTAACCAAGAAGAAAGCTGCTTAATATTTCAAAGAAGTGTCAAGCTGTCTTTTAAAGCATGGCAAACCATGCTTTTTTTATTTTCGGAGAGATCGTGCACGATTGGATATGGAATTTATGGGCCGGATTGACCGGCGCATGCGTGGGAAGTTTTATCAATGTGGTGAACTCCAGGCTGTCGAGAGAAAATCCGGTGTCGCTCATGGATCGGTCTTCTTGTTTGCAGTGTCACAGTGTGATCGCTTGGTATGATCTGGTTCCGGTTCTATCTTGGTTTTTGCTGAAGGGGCGCTGTCGCAACTGTTCTGTAAGAATATCTTTGCGATATCCTTTGAATGAGCTCTTGTTCGGTATTTTAGGGACTATCTGCTGGCATTATTCGAATTCTCCGCTTGAAGCGCTTGAGGCTTTTACCGTTTTGGCTCTGTTGATCTCGATTGCTTGGATTGATTTGGATGCTTGGATGATCCCGATCTCCTTGCTTACGGGGCTATTTTTAAATGGATTTGGTTATGCTTTATTCGCGGATCCATCTCTGTTTTATGAACGTGTCCTTGTAGCGGGAGTCATTTTTGGTTTTTTTGCTGTTTTTCTGCTCTTCACTACTTGGATCTTCAGAAAAGTAGGGCGCATTGGGGCCCAAGACCAGGCGATGGGTTGGGGGGATCCGATTTTGCTCGCTGCGATTGCCGCAAATCTTCCTTGGCATTGGCTTTCATGGGTGGTTTTGTTGGGAAGCCTTCAAGGGCTGATGAGCTACTGTTTATTTCCGATCATACGGTCGTATCGGGGCGCTGATTCGTGGTCCCCGCCCTCAGGTGCATTGCCTTTAGGTGTTTTTTTATCGCTAGCGGCGATTGAAATAAAGCTCTGGATCCTGATGTTTCCATCGTTGACTTTGAAAAGTTGAAGGCGGTTTGTGAGCGGGCACGTTCTTGAGGAGCTCTTGAAAGTCCTTCAAAATCGGGTTAGTCGCTAGGCACATGTATACCACCTCCGACTTTCGCCGCGGATTGCGGATTCTTTTTCAAGGAATTCCCTACGAAATTGTTGAGTTCGAACATCACAAACCCGGTAAAGGTGCGGCCATTGTTCGTACGAGGCTCAAGAATCTGATTAGCGGTTTAACCATGGATCCGACTTTTCGATCCGGTGATAAGGTGGATATTCCAGACCTGAACGAACGCGAAGTCCAATTTTTGTACTCTGCTGACGAAATCTATCACTTCATGGATCCGAGTTCCTACGATCAATTTGAAGTCGTCAAGAAAGTGCTTGGAGATGCGGTCAATTTTCTGATCGACGGGATGATTTGCTCGCTTTTGTTCTACGAAGGCAAACCGATTAACATCTCAATTCCCAACAGCGTTGTTTTGGAAGTAGTCGAGTGTGCGCCTGCTGTTCGAGGAGATACGGTGAGCGGTGCGACAAAGCCTGCTAAGCTTCAGACCGGTTTTAGTTGCCAGGTTCCTTTGTTTGTGAATGAGGGTAATCATATCAAGGTAGATACCCGCTCGGGAGAATACCTGGAACGTGCCTAGACCGTTTTCCCCATCGTACTTTTCTCTTTCGAGTTCCCAAACTTTTGGAATCTTCTATGTTCAGTCACATGCAATTTGAATATCAAGCATACAGTCGAGCAAAATCAAAGCATTCTTCAGACTTGATTCCAGATATTCGCTTGCTCTGGAAAGCTTTAAACACAGAGCGAGCAGATTCACTGGCTGGCTACTTTCGAAAACCGGCTTTAAGACGGGCTTATTTAGGCTACTACTTGCCCCTATACGTTTCGAAAATTGCTTCATTGCTGGAGAGCCTTCCAATCTCTTGGGAAAAGCCCTCCATCTTAGATCTGGGAGCAGGGCCTTTATCGGCAACTTGGGCGGCTCAAAGAGTTTATGGCCAGTTGGGCGAGTGTATGGCAGTGGATCGAGAGATTGGCGCTATGCGTTCAGGTTTTGAGTTTGTTGAAGAATTGACAGGGCAACGAACGCCCGTGCGTTTGGTTCAAGCAAACCTCAAGGGTCCTACTTATTTTTGGAAACCTTCTTTTAAGCCTGATCTGGTTATCATGGCACACGTTCTCAATGAGTTTGGCTCGGGCGCTCGTCATTTGGAGGCGAAGCTTTCTTTGATCGAGTCTGCCATGGCTTTGTTGGGATCTCAGGGTGTTTTGTTGATTGTCGAGCCGGCTGCTCGTGTGATGGCGCGAGATCTGATGGCGCTACGCGATCAAATTATGGCCCAAGGAGAATATCGTATTCTGGCTCCTTGTCCGCAGATAGACCGTTGTCCTTTGTTGGTAAATCGAGAAAATTGGTGCCATCGAGAGCTCAAAGTGGAGCGTTCTGCGGAATTGAAAAAAGTGGATCAAACGATTGGGTTTGATCGCGAGTTTCTTAAATGCAGTTACTTGGTTTTAGCGCGTCGAGACTATGAGCAAAAAGCCTCTCATGAGCGAGTGGTGAGCGGGCTTATGACCGCAAAAGGAATCCATCGACGCTATGTTTGCACACCCGAGGGTTTATTGACAGCTGCTGAACGAGTAGAACCCGGGCATGCGATATTAAGAGATTTGATGCGCGGCGATGCAGTTCAAATGCAAAAATGGTCTAAAAATCTTGTAAAAATATCCAAAGAATCTTAGCGTCCTCGAAAGGATGACGGAAGAAAGCGGCGAAAAAACAGAAGAGGCGACTCCTGAAAAGCTTCGCAAGGCTCGAGAGAAAGGCCAGGTTTCCAAGAGTCAGGACATGACTTCTGCCATTGTTTTTGCAGGTTCTTTAATCACCTTAGCCATAGCAATACATTGGATGGGGAAAACGCTGATGGCGTTGATCGCTTTGTCCATTCAGCAAATTTCAAGTTCGAATCTCCAGAATTCCACCCAGGAAGTTCTAAAAGAAGGAGGGTGGATTTGGCTGCTCGTTTCTTTGCCACTGGTTGCGACGGCTTTCTTTTGGGGCCTGGTTGGGAATTATATTCAGGTTGGGTTCTTGCTGACCTTCGAGGCGCTGAAGCCGAAGCTGGAAAAAATCAACCCCATTTCGGGCTTCAAGCAGCTGTTCAACGCTAAGCGCTTCGTTGAACTATTGAAGCAAATGGCGAAATTCACGATGGTATCGCTCTTGGTGTATGGTGCTTTCAAAAGTGCGGTACCCAACTTGGTGCATTTACAACGCCTGGAGCTTGACGCGGCTCTTCAAATTGTTGGGTTGGTTTTAAAAGATATTTTCATCAAAGCAGCCATTTTGTTCTTGATCATTGCGGTGGCAGATTTCTTTTGGCAGCGGCATAGCTTTATGAAAACCATGCGCATGACCAAAAACGAGATGAAGCAAGAATACAAGGAAGCGGAAGGAGATCCTTTGTTGAAGTCTGAGCGTAAGCATTTGGCGCAAGAGTTGATCATGCATAGCAGTCAACAAGCTGTCAAAAAAGCCGATGCCGTGATTACCAATCCAACGCATCTTGCAGTTGCTATTCGATACGAGGCCAAAGAGCATGCCGCCCCGATTGTTTTAGCCAAAGGTATGGGTAAAAACGCGGAGAGGATTCGTCAAATCGCAGAGCAATACAAGGTGCCGATTCTGCAGAATATTCCGTTAGCGCATGCGTTGAATCGGTTGGAGCTTGAAGAAGAAATTCCAGAGGAGCTATACGATGCGGTGGCAGAAGTGTTAAACTGGGTCTATCAAATGAGGAAGCAACATGTTTGACCGAATCGGATTCTCTACTCGTCCAGACCCTTCTCTATCGGAGTTGGTGCACCTCTCCCAAACCGCTATTCAGGGGGCTTTGCCTCCTGCATTGGCCCCTTTGGCGGAGCCATCGCAAAGCCAAATTATTGGAGCGAACCAATCTCATGGGGAAGGTTTGCGCTTGGAGATCCCTGGCAAAGTGCGAGCCGTGTATCAACAGATTCAGGACATTCGTTCAGCGATGACTCGTTTGGAGCGGCAAACCAATCATCGCTTTGCCTCCATCGAACAAGCTGCCAGCCCTATCTTAAAAGCTTACCATCGAAGTCTGACTCAGTTGTCTCAAGGGCTTTTCAGTGGAAAAGCCTGAAACACTGAAAGAGATCAAAGGTTATACCGATGAAGAATTGGGAGCCATTTCTCAAATTGCTTACTTTATGATGATGCAAGGTAAATATCGAGAAGCGCGAATTTTGTTCGAAGCTTTGGTGGCGATCGAGCCCTCTAACGAGTATAATTATCGCGCTTTGGGGGTTCTTGCTCAACACGAAGGAGACTCGAACCGTGCACTCGAGCAATTCGGATACGCCATTCAACTTGCTTCCGAGCAGCCACAAGCGTATGTAAATCGTGCCGAAATCCATCTCTCAGAAGGAAATCAAGAGGGGGCTGAACAAGACTTGCAGGCTGCTTTGATGTGCATGGGGCGTCAAGATCGAGCGCTTTCACGAAAAGCTTGGGCATTGTATCGGAATATTAAATTCGAGGAAGTTTGAACTCTATTTGGAGGGCCCTTGCGATCTTGCAATCGAGCTCTTGCAAATCCAAATCAAATCGTGTATGATGCTGGCCGTTTCTTTACAAAGTTTTTAGGAGTGATAATGTTGAAGTCGTTGAAGCAATTTTTATGGCCCATCCAATCGGGAGAACACAAAAAGTTCATGCCCATGATGTTGATGATCGCATTCATCATCTTTAACTATACGATTTTACGTAATATTAAAGATGCTTTGATCGTCACCGAAGCAGGCTCTGAGACCATAACTTTCTTGAAGTTTTGGGTAGTCGTTCCTTCGGCATTTATATTCTTTTTTGTGTATGCAAAATTGAGTACCATTCTTTCAAAAAAAGCTTTGTTTTACACGATTGTAACTCCATTTTTGATTTTTTTCGCTTTGTTCGCCACCGTGCTTTATCCAAGTCGCCATTGGTTGCATCCGGTTGAAAGCGCGGAGTGGTTCGCAAGTGTATTGCCGGCTGGCCTTCAAGGATTGGCTGCTATCTACAAGTACTGGACCTATTCCTTGTTCTACACTTTGGCTGAACTCTGGGGAAGCGCGGTTCTGTCCTTTTTGTTTTGGAATTTCGCCAACGATGTGACGAAAGTATCGGAAGCAAAACGATTTTACGCGCATTTTTATCTGTTGGGTAACGTTGCAAATGTCTTAGCCGGCTACTTAACCAAGTATTTTTCAGAACTCGGAAAAACCGCTGCTTCGAACGTCGATGCTTGGCAAGTTTCGCTCAACTACTTGATGAGCACGGTTGTCGGCGCGGGCGTCATTATTTTGCTGACCTATACTTACTTGAACTATTTTGTGTTGAGTGATCCGGCTCAAGTACGTGCTGAAAGCGATGGGGCTCCAAAGAAAAAATCAAAACCTAAAATGAGCATGGGGGAGAGCTTCAAGTTCCTGCTTCATTCTAAGTACTTGGGATTGATTGCTGTTCTCGTCATGGCTTATGGGGTTTCGATCAACTTGGTCGAAGTAGCTTGGAAGAACCAAATGAAGCTGCAGTTTGCAGATAAAAATGACTACAATGCATTCATGGGTTCCATGACCATGACGACTGGATTGGCAACCGTTTTGGTGATCTTGTTCGGAAGCTCAATTATTCGTCGATTTGGTTGGAAACGAGGCGCTTTAGCCACTCCTTGGATTTTGGGGATTACTGGCTTGTTCTTCTTTGCTTGTATGATCTTCCCTGAATTTTTCTCTCCTTTGGCGATGGCTTTGGGAGTCACGCCGCTGATGTTAGGCGTGTGGTTTGGTTTTGCTCAAAATGTACTCAGCAAAAGCACCAAATATGCCTTGTTCGATCCCACTAAGGAAATGGCTTATATTCCGCTGGATGATGAATCGAAATCAAAGGGTAAAGCCGCGGTGGATGTCGTTGGCGCTCGTCTTGGAAAATCCGGAGGATCGCTCTTACAACAGATTATGTTCGCGGTGATTGGGCCGATTACGGTCATTGCACCTTATTCCGCTGCGATTATGTGCGGGATTATTGTTGTGTGGCTGGTGGCTGTTTATGCGCTCAATAAGCGCTTCACAGCTCTAAGCGGCGAAAAGTAAGAGCTCGCTCTTCCATGTTTCGAGAAGCATCCTATTTTAGGATGCTTTTTTTATTTCGATTGATGAGCGCTCTAGTGGAGAATTCAAAATTTTACGAAAAAAATTTGCAAAGCTCGCTTAATTGAATCCCGAATCCCAGAAACTTTATAGACCAAAAGTTGCTCACCAAAATAACATGGCCAGGTCTTAGAGTGGGGACAAGAACCAAATCAACATATTTGAGGTTAGGTCCCGCGTTTTTTAAGCCAGACTCCTGAACAACGCGGGCTTTTTAGCAAAGCTCAGTTGTCATGATCCGGTTCATGGTGTTTGCCTGCAGCAGCGGACGTAGTATTTAATACTTACACTATCGTGGTACAGGCTTCCGCTGACCGGGTTCATGAGCCAGGCGTCTGAGGAACCGCTAGACCAGGGCGTATTGGTCCAAAAAAGATTCGCTGGCTCTCTCGCGAAAATGGTCAAATTCATCATCAGTGTGTTGTAAGTTCCGCTATAATCAATCAAGGATTGTAGCTCGCGAATTTTCGGCAACCGCCAGCTGTGACCATTTAAACCTAAACCGTTACAATAGCTAGTCGAATCAGACCAAGTCCAATTTCCTGTCTGAGGAGCATATTGTTGCCAAATCAATCCAGTTACAAAATCAGTTACCTCGCCTGAAACATTCATATAACGATTGGTCGATGGAGCCGGATAGCAAGTGATTACACAACGGACATAATTAGCGGTGCTGTTCATATCTACCCAAGTTTGTTGACCTCCGAGTTGAACATCCCAGGTATAGCCTAAGCGACCTATCTCCGGGCTAGAGGACCAGAAGCTGTTCCCAGTCGTATTCGGAAAAACCGTTGTATTCACAAACGGAGTCAACAGTGTGTAGTCATAGATCGTGTTTAACTCGACAATATTGGGTAAACGCCATTGGCTTAAGCCCCCGGTTGTTTGGCTAGCACAATAGGCTTGGGCTTCGCTGAAATTCATGGTTGCTGTACCTGGATATTGTTGCCACAGGATATTGGTTAGAGTGTCATAGGTTATGTTGTTTGAAATGACGTATCGATTTGTTTGATTCGTTGCATCACCATAAACGTCGGTGTTTGCGTTCCAAGCGGCAAGAAGACCATTGGTTGGGGGTATGGTTACGTTGGTGGCGCATGTTGAAAACAAAGCTGGAAGAGCAGAGCGAAAATCCCTGCAACAGCGAACATAGCTGTTACTAGCTATAAGGTGATCGCTTACTAACGCACCATTATTCGCAACAACAATCCAAGCGTAAGACGAACCGCCGAATCGAAGAGTAGAGGTCCAATCATAACTCTCTGGCTCACTCGCAAAGACAGTTAAATTCATCATAAGGCTGTTAAAGGCCGCGCTGTAGTCGATTAGAGTTTGAAGCTCTCGAACTGTTGGTAATCTCCAGGTGTGTCTGTTCAAAGTTAGGCCCAAACAATAATTAGCTGCATTGGTCCAGTTAGTTATAGTTGATGTATATTGCTGCCAAGTTAGTCCTGTAACAAGATCTTCTACTTCTCCCAAAGCGCTTACATAGCGTCCACTGGGTGAGATCGGATAGCAAGCGATCACACAACGTGCATAGCCTAAGGTACCTCTGGTATTGACCCAAGTTTCTTGATTTCCCAGCTGCAAATCCCAAGTATAACCCCCTCCATTGCCAATCTGTTGGCTCGATGACCAAAAGTTATTCGCAGTAGTACTCGGAAACACTGTTGTGTTCACATAGGGACTGGACAATGTATAGTCGTACATCGTATTCAACTCCACAATGTTTGGCATCCGCCAACCGGTAAGTCCTCCCGTGGTTTGGCTTGCACAATAGCTTTGAGTATCCGTGAAATTCATGGTTGTTGTACTTGGGTATTGTTGCCATAGGATGTTGGTTAGAGTGTCATAGGTTATGTTGTTTGAAATGACATATCGATTCGCTTGATTGGTCGCATCGCCATAAACGCCGGTGCTTGCGTTCCAAGCAGCGAGAAGGCTATTGGTGGGTGGGGTATTTGCATTTGCGGCACAGGTTAAGAAAGCAGAGGGTAGGGTGCGGACACAGCGAACATAATGATCGGATGTTAGGTCATTACCGTCACGTCCTTGCCCGAAACCCATCACCCATTGATATGCGCTTCTTCCGCTCAATAGAGTCGAAGACCAAAAGAAATCAGCCGGTTCTCCTGAAAAGACCTGCGAGTTCATCATCAACTCTCCATAAGGAACACTATAGTTCACCAAGGTAGCCAACTCTTTCAACGTTGGTAGGCGCCAGGTGTGGGCGTTGAGATCCAGTTGAGAGCAGTGTTGGAAAGCAGTGGTTCGATTCATCGCACCGCCTGTTGCAGTTTGTTGCCATGTCAGGCCTGTAGTAACGTCGGTAACTTCTCCGGAGGAAGCAACATATCGCTTAGAAACAGGCAACGGATAGCAAGAACGCACACAACGGACATAAGCGGATAAATCTGAGCCGCATACGCCGAACTCAGAGTTGGACAAAAATCCCGAAAAGCAAGCATCTTGTCCAAAACTCATCCACCAGGGGTTATTATTCAGAGAACCCACCAAAGAAGTTTCAGAAAAGAAATCATTGAGCGGAGTATTCGAGAAAACTGAATTAATGCCCGGAGTTGAACCTTGGTAGTTCACGGTATAATCGACCAACTGCATTAACTCGGCATTGTTCGGCAATCTCCAGTTTCGGTATCCCCCTGTCCTTTGTGCTTTGCAATGGTCTTGTGCATCGGCAAAGCTCATGTTTGTGGGGCTTGCTGCTAACTGCCACTGCGTGTTTGTTAGGGTGTCTGTGACAATTTCATCAGATACATTGTAACGTCCAGTTTGATTAGTTGAATCGGCATACGCACCCGTACTGGCTGGCCAAGCTGCTAGGACTCCGTTGGCTGGGGGAACATCGCAGGTACGAACGCAGCGGGTGTAGTGTGAAAAGGTGTTGGCGTGATTTCCAATAGCACCCACGTCAAACCCTACATACCAACTGATAGCAGCGTTGTTATAGAAAGGCGTGGCAGACCAAAACAAACTTGGTGGCGTTTCCAAGAAAGCAGTTGTATTGATTGTCGCATTAGAAGAGCCGACGTTAACATCAATCAGTGTTGACAGCTCTTTAACTATAGGTAAGCGCCAAACTTGATTGCCAAGCGATAAGGTATCACAGTAACTTCGAGCAGTTGTCAAATTGAGTGTCGCATTCACAAATCTCTGCCAGATAAGGCCAGTAACCAAGTCTTGCACTTGCGTGCTGTTTAATGTCAGTTCATTGCCGATTTCATCTTTGTATCGATTGATGGTTTTAAAATCACTAGATGGTCTTACGCAACGAGCATAGCCGCGACTAGCGACAGCAATACAACCACTTCCTTGACTGCAAATCAGTCCACCATAGTAGGCATTGCCTCCAAAACTTACGTACCAAGCGCTTTCAGGAACTCCCAGCAATGGTGTTGAGGACCAAAAGTAATCTGCTGGGGTATTTGGAAATGGAATCGTATTGATGGATGGAATGGCGGTTGTGGCAGAGATTGTATAATCTAGCAAAGTTTGCAACTCGACTCTTGTTGGCAATCTCCAGTCAGCATAGCCTCCTTGAACTAAGCTATCGCAATAAGTCTTAGCTCCAGTCCAATTGAAAGTGTTTTGGCTGATGCTGCTTTGCCATTGAAGGCTGGTCAAAGAATCTGTTACAACGCTGGGATTGTTTTGAATATAACGACCTATTTGATTCGTGGCATCTTGATAAACACCCGTCGATTGGTCCCAATTGGCCCATTCAGGGTTGGTCACTACCGGGGAGCGTACACACCTAATCAAGTCGGGAGCGCTCATAACGTGGTAGCCAATGTAGCCATAGAGAAAGTAGACGATCCACGAGCCCGTAGAAGAACAAACAGATGGTGTTAACGATCCAAACACACCCTGCGTTGTACTAGGAAACGCTGTTGCATTGATCGTGGGACCTGGAAAAGGTACACTCACATCGAGAAGAGTTGATAGCTCTTTAACATTTGGAAGACGCCAAGTTTGGCCTCCCAAGGTAAGACCTGCACAATAATTTTGAGCATCAGTCCAATTATAACCCCCAGAAACCACACGTTGCCAGATTAAACCCGTTACAGTATCTTTGACCTGCATGCTGCCATCTGTAAGTGTGTTGCCCATTTCATCTCGGTATCGATCCATCGGTTTGACAGTAGACCCAGGGCGTACGCAGCGTGCGTGACCTAGAGCGGGACTTGGGCAAGCTCCGCTATATCCCTGACTGCAGACTAAGCCGCCGTAGTTATCCGTGTTACCAAAGCTTGCCCACCAGGCACTCCCAGGATAACCAACTAGAGGATCTGATGACCAATAATAACTCGTGGCTGTATCTGGAAAAGAAGAATTGTTAATCGCTGGATTCGAACAATTAATCGTGTAATCGATTAAGCTTTGAAGCTCCACGTGAGTCGGTAGTCTCCAGTCTCCAAAGCCACTTTTGAACAAGTTATCACAACGTGCTTTGGCCTCTGTCCAGTTGTAGGTATTTGGATCGGTTTCTTTTTCCCACTGTAACTCGGTGAGTGTGTCTGTGACTACATTGGGTCGAGCTTCAATGTAGCGCCCTGTTTGATTTGTGGCGTCTTGATACACTTGCATCGATTCGTCCCAATTGGCCCACTCGGGGTTAGTAACTACTGGAGAGCGAACACAGCGCACACCGTAACTGCTTGCGCGGTTGGTAGTGAGAGCTGGATAAGTATGGCTGAAACAAACTAGCCATGACTCTGGTAGCTGGCTGATTAAATCAGTCCAATAGCAATCGAATGTATTGGGAAATGCCACAGTATTGATCTTAAGTCCGATATCAGCAGGAATGCTGAAGTTCATAAGAGTCAGTAACTCTTTTACATTTGGAAGGCGCCAAGTTCCAGGGCTGAGATTTCCAAGGGTCAATTGGGCACAATATTCTTGGGCTGAACCCGAAACTCCGCTAGCATCCCATGTTTTCAAATCTGAAGAACCGTGTCGTTCCCAAATTAGACCGGTTATTAGATCCATTAACTGTGCACTGCTATTAGACAACGGCTTGTTATTCTCATCGACATATCGCTCCGATGGTTGATAAGCTGCACGAGGTCGAACACAACGAACACCCCAGTATGTGTTTGTTGGCGAAGTTTCCAAGTAGCCATTATAAAAGCTTTGCTCATATGCACTAACATTTGTTTCCGACATAGACGACCATAGATGATTCCATGGAAAAGAAGGAAAATGATCTAGATTAATCCAAGTGCCAGAGGCGTAGTCCACAAGACTGTTCAGTTCTATAGGTGTCGGTAATCTCCAATCAGCAAAACCTCCTTTTACAAGGGTATCGCAGTAAATCCCTGCATCCGTCCAATTTAAATCTGCGGAAACGTATTTCTCCCACTGCAACCCCGTTCTCACATCTGTCACAATTTCCGGAATCGTCTCATTGTATCGTCCCGTTTGGTTGGTAGCATCTCGATAAACCCCAGTGCTCATGTCCCAGTTGGCCCATTCTGGATTCCAAACTATGGGGGCTGTTGCTGTATTGCTATGTGATGAACTCATGCTCCGCGAAGCACTGCTTGTCTCTAATGATATTGCTTCTGTCTGACTGGTCGAGACAGAAGGGCTTGGCGTCGGCGGCAACTTATAATACAACCAGTACATCACCTGTGGATGCTGGACAGGATCTAAGCCAACAACAGTTTGCATTTGAAGAATATTGCTTTTGTGTAATTGCGCTAAATAGCTACTCGGAAATTGTTGTTCTGCTCTGCAGGAATCTGATACTTTTTGGATATCTGTAAACTGAGCATCGCAAGCAACCTGATCAATTTCAGAGTCAAAGAACACCGAGCAATTTGAGCTAAATGGCTTTTTATAGTCTGATAATGCTTCAATGTGAGGCGCAATGAGGACCAACAATCCCTTCATCGCATTTTGTGCGGCGAGTTTCTCTTGCAGAAAGTCGGTCTGATTTTTGAGCTGGGTCAAATTTGAAAACTGTTGGTTCAAAAACTCTGAAAAGCCATTTTGTAACACAAAGCCCTGAGCCTGAACGTCAGGCGACAACAAAAGCCCTGTAATCATCAAAAAAATCGCTTTTATCATAATATAGCACCGTCTACAGTTGCCCGGGTTCAAGACATTTGAGACTGGAGAGGGCTCACTTGGATACCTAAACCTTCTAGAAAATGTTGGGGTGTTTGTAAACCAATCCCATCATGAGGTCGGTCCCAAATAGACTCCGGTGCTACGATGCCAGGTGGCAAAGAGACCATTGTACAGGGTCATGCTGGAACTTGAGTCCTTGCTGGGAGTGACGGACTCTGTCCCACTGAGGTTCGGCGAAAGGCTGAGACTTGAGCTGCTGCTGAGCGTTTGGGTCTGACGATTGGTCTGTGTGGACGATCGACTGGAATCACGACTCGCACTCACGCTGCGAGCCTGGCTTCGACTGTCTGTGCCACTCCCGCTCAGATCATGGCTCTTCGTTCGCGTCAAAGTCGCTTCAAAAGTTCGTGTGCTGGAAACATCTGTACTTTTCCAGAGCTTTACTGGCAGGTGAACTGGTTACGGCTCATGCTAGAACAGGCGTTTCTGTTATGATTGCTTGCCCTCTTGTTTTCGATCAATCAATGAAGCAGGGTAAGTAACGCTGCTTAAAGGTTTTGCTCTGTATGAAATTGGTCCCAATATTCTTCCTCTGGCATTTTGTTTTAGCTCATTGGCCTTTACTGGCAGAGTCTGATGCGAGCTGTGAGATTCCTTACTCGCGCTCAAGTAGAGTCGGTTGGTATGAGCCAACTGCCCCAGCTCTTCCAACGATATTAACCGAAGTCACTCAAACTGGAACCGCTGTTTCAACAATCGCAGGCATCTTGGCAGGCTTGGATGTTACTTTACTATCGCAAGGCACCAGAGCTTACACAACACTTGAAATAGCGTCTTGTAACGATGCGGCTTTACCAGATTCAGGATCCTTATCATGGATGGACAGTCCAACTCAGTTATCTGTTGGTCATGATTTGCTTCAATATCACGTAGGTGCGGTGGTGGGTAACTGGATTCTCTTAACAGGAATTACTGCCGGCTGGAGTATTGTAGCAACCCAACTAGGAATGGCTCGAGCAAGAATTCCGGGCGGGTTGATATTGCCGATATTGTTTTTAATGGGACCAACTTCAAGTTCAGCGGTCACTCTACTCCGAGATGGAACAGCTGTTCAAAAAGTATTGGGCGGATGTTCCATCACTGCACAGAGCATGGGATTGAATATGTTGTCGGTATTTTTGAGCCCAGCTTTCTTTGGTGCTCAATGGGTTAGAGATGGCCAAGAGTACGCCTGGGCAGATGCATCTGAGCCTAATTACGTCAAGCATTATGGCTTGCTATTTTCAGATTATAGAGGGGGCAGACAGTTCTTTGTCAATGCTGAACTGCTCATGTCATTGGCGACGGGTGTATTAAAGTCGTATCAAGCCACTCAGACAAATTGTAAAGACATCGTTACCGCTGCCGCTGCAGTATCTCTGGCTTACTTGGCATCGCTTATAGTATTACGACCTCATGCTGAGTTTAAAGATCGCCTCTTTTTTACCAGCATTGCTGCTCTGGAGTCGACAGCGCTAACGATGCAAGCCATATCTTTATGGACAGGCACAGAAGAATCTCAGTCAACAACACGAACCATTTCAGAAAGCATTGTGATGGTAGCTGAATGGACTCTGACAATCAGAACCCTCTATGATGTTGGAAGACGAATTTATGGATTTTATCAACGTTCTCGAGCAGTACCAGTGAAAAAGCTTGCCTTATCCAGACCTACAACACCACTCAAATCGATGATTCTATCGATCTGGTTGAAATCCCGACTATCGGTGTCAATTCACAAGATGATTTGACAATGATTAAACTTGAAGACCTTGTTGATAACCCACAAGATAAAGGGAGTCTTTTGTCTGCTGAGTTAACGCATTCTCGAAGTTCATCATCGTCGTTCGAAGAGTTTGATCCTGAACCATCGGCTATTTCTGAAATTCGATTGAAACCTTTTTTTGGAGAACTGCAGAATCAAAACCCGATAGACGAAATGCTATCTAACAAGTTATGAAATCGAGTTTTTTAACAATTTGCTTATTTATTTTGACGCCCAAAATAATTGCGCAACATGTTTCTTTAGAGCCGCCCATGGATCCAAGCATTCATGAGCTTTTTGCTCAGCTGGCTGAATACCGAAACTTATCCAACGTTGCGAATGAATTTATGGACAGCCGACATGCGCTGTCAGCACTATTTAATGCGCTGAGTCCTACAATCAAGAGCTTTGTGAATTATACTGGGGTATTCAAAGGTAATTGCTCGGTGTTTTTTGAAGATAAGGTTGAGTCTGCAAGTTGCGAGATTGCTCCGATGAATCTTCCAAACATCACCTTAGATGCAAAGGTAACGAAGAAAAAGCGCTTGCCTACTCAATACTGGCATCAGATTACGTTGACGAACATTTTGCTAGCAAAAATATCTGCAGATTGGAGACGAGGCAAGCTACAAGAGTTTGAGAGTGATTTGTATTTTAAGCAGGGAACTTGTAGTGAGACAGGCAGTATTACCAAATCTCCAACGCTCAGTTCTAGTAAAACTACAACTGAAAGCTTATCGAAGTCGGTACAAACTTCGTTGAGTTTAACTCAAATGCCAACAGACAGTCACTCAGAAAACATCAGCAAGAGTGCAACTGCAACCGACACGCACAGTGAGAGTAGAGTTGTAACTCCATCAAAACTGTCCAAAACATCCTCAAAGACACTCAGTTTTTCTGTGCTAAACACATTGAGTTTCTCCACAATTAGATCAAGTACAGTCGATCTATCTTTGAGCAAATCCAGTCTGTTAACAGTCTCTTCGACAAGCACAGATACCGCTACCAATTTTATCAGTCAGACAGACACATTATGGAAACCGACACCAACAGAATCAGTATCTATCAATCTGCTTGCGACATCTAGTTGGCTGAGTAGTGTTAGCAACACACTCGAGGCAACGAAAAGCTTTGCGGTTAGCATAAGCCGTAGTTTGATGGGTGCAACTCCTTCTCACACATCTAAACAATCGATTTCGAATAGTGTAGAGCCTAGCAAATCCACAACGCTTAGCATAACCCAAAAAGCAGACATACCATCGTCGTTATGTCGCAATATCACAATCGTTCCCCCAGAAAATATTATCCAACTGCTCTTTAGCAACTGCCAATATGTCGATGGTACCATTGTAAACATCACGGGAACTAATCCTTTCAATATCATCTTCTCAAACATTAACTGCGATGATTGTACAATTATTGTCGACAGGCCGATGGTTGACAGCTCATTTTTTATCGTTAATAGTAATATAACGAAGATAAGTAATTTTAGCTATTCTCGATTTGATTCGCAGCCGTCCGTTGCTATATTGCTTTTCACGTATCCAATCATTAATTCAACGATCACAATCTATCAATCAACTGTGACTGCTTGTACCCCAGAGCAGCTCGTGAATTTCTCAACTTCGTATACTGCATTGCTGTTTGGTTGCCGCACCTGCGATTCGCAGAACCCCCTTCCGCTTAGCGATTCTACCATAACCATTGCCCGTAGCACCATCTCTTCGAATTTTTTGTTTCCTGTTGGCATCAGTTTATCCAGTTTACCCCAAGATGTGGTGCTAGAGGCTTTTGCTAGCACCATGATCTGTGCTAACCTTGAGATATCCAACGCTTCTATCATTGTAGTTAATAGCACTCTGCAATCCACCGCGCCGTCGTTTGCAACAACCGTTGAGTTTTTTGGTTGCCCTTGGAGTAATGCATCCACTTTGGCTTTCATTAACAGTACGTTATTGGCGACATCATGTGAAATCTTTATTTTCGTTCTAGAGGAATCTCCGATGTCTAATACCTCCGCTTTGATTGTGCTGGGTAGTGCGATAAATTCATTAAGCGTTGGGTTAGAGGGAATACCTTTGGGTCAAAGCATTGAATCAACCTGGTGGATCAATTCTCCTCTTTCTACTGGATCCGCTGTCGCTTTTATTAACAGCACCATCTTGACAACAACTAGTTCACCCGATGGAGGTTTTTGCTATAATCGAGCATTCTTCTGGGATTCTTCCCAATTGTCCGATGCATCCACAGTTGTTATCATTAATAGTACTATTTGGACATTAGGAGAAGGTGCCGAAGGCGTTTCACTGCCCGAGATGTTTACAGGTTCCAGCACAACGATTTTTCAATCTACTCTTCATAGCATTGCGACCCCGGGTGGTAGTGCATCTGTTTTGCAGTTGGATACCATCTCTGAATCATCGCTGAAGTTAAGTTCAGTCGTGCTATTTTCGGGTGGAGGTGCGAGTGGTTCGTGCGCCACCATGGTTGAGATTACTTCAGGGCATACACCATTTGTTGATTCTAGCAGCACACTAGACTGGGTTGCCGTATTATTCGATGGAAGAAACAGGTCTTGCTCGACCGCTGGCTGGACTGCGATTGAACCAATGCTTGGAATAGGTCGTGGATCCAACGTTACTTTTAATGGTACAACGAGCGGCATGTGGCAAAAGGCATATTTTGATAACATGACTTTTGGAGGCAGTGTCACTGTTGATGGTAATGAGCCACCTGTTATCTCCTTGGCTCTTCAGCGTATCCGATACCCCAGATATGGGTTCTAAGCCGTCTATGGAAAAGTTTGTCAAACAAAAAATCTCCATCATTGCAAAGATTTTGAATTTTTTTTGCAAAACAGGGCTCCAACCAGAATCATGTAATTTTACGATCGAGTACAATGGGCCACTTACGCGGCCCAAAGCCCCACAGAACCGTACGTGGTTGGGATAGGGTGCTAAGCGACAATTCTTAGACTGGCTCTTGGCGTGTTTGGGCTTGGAACCCTGATTGATCAAGGTAATCTAGCTCAAAGTGTTCTGAACTATGCTCAGCTCCTGCTTCAAGTGAACAACCAAGCCGATCAGATAAAGCAGGATTTGAGATTTATGGAACAACAGACCAAGTCATTGGGCAATCTCGGTTGGAAGGACCCCTAATGCTCTGCAGAGACATTTAGGGGTTGTAAGCCGGAATCCGCGGAATTTTTGCATTTGCCAAATCATGGCGTCAAGACGTTGTAAAAATGAAACTAATGTCATTGAATTGGGAGTTGCTTTTCTTGTTTTTTGATCCTAACACACAATTAGGATTCCATAGTGGATAAAAAATCTCGAATTCCTCGAGACGAAAGGAAATTATAAAAATGAAAATTATAAATGGAAATAAGAAACTACTAGCTGTATTCGCTTTGTTCTCGATACTATTATCACCCACTCCCGCAAGGGCTGGCGCAGCCTGTTTTGGTGCATGTGCGATTGCATGTTGCTCAACAGCAGGGGGACCAGCTGCTTTTGCTGGCCCATTAGGAATTGCTGTCGGATTAACAGGTTGTACCGGTATTTGTATGGTAGCATGTGCAACTGCAGCGTTTATACCGCCAGCTTGTTTCGCAGATGAGACAAAAATAAGTGTCTTGGAACAAGGAATCAGGATAGAAAAGGATGTCAAAGACATTATTGTAGGTGATCTTGTTTCAACTTTAAAAAATGAAAAATTGAGTTTGACAAGTGTATTGAGAAATCAAAAAACACAGGGCAGATTTGAGTTTGTTCAGATTACGTTTGAAGATCTTCAAAATGGCATGCCTAAACGAATACTAGTGACTCCTGAACATGGCTTGGTATTGTCAAATGAAAACAACGAATTGACCATTGATTCTGCAGAACACATCAATGCAGGGGACCGAATGCTATCAGCTGATGGAATAGCTTTATTAGTAACTGATATAGCGATCGTAACGAAAAATGAAAAATACACTCTGGAAACCGTGGATGGAACTGTGTTGGCTTCAGATCTGTTTGTAACTACGATGTGCAATGAAGAAGTTATTGGTGGAGAACGTCTGTTTGAACCTACAATGAAAAATTGGCGAATGAAGCATAATTTCTCGGAAGCTCACTAGAGCGTGTCCTCAAAGTAACCAAACTCGAGCTGCAGCCATGTGAAGCATGGCCAGCTCGTATCGAGTTGCCAGACCGCGATATTGCTTGATTCGGTTAAAAAATGACGCTGTTGCAAAAATCACTTAAGGATAGAAATCAGCCTTGTTTGAACTTTCAGATTATGCCGGACAGACTGAAAATAGATTGCCAATAAATTGGACTTCGTTCATGTTTTTATGTTCCATCTAGAAGTCAAACTGACCATTTTTAAACATGTGCATATATTCGTATCCAGTGATGGTAGAGTAAGCTGATTTCATCGGTTTAAAACCAAGCATGGGTTTTATCAATCGTTTTAACTTGCCATGATCGCTTTCAATCCGATTATTTAAGTATTTGACCTTCCGATGTACGATGTGAGCGTAGCTTTCATTTTCTATTTTAAGTTCAGAAAATCGCTTGATTATAAGCTGAATTTTGGTCTGTATTAATCCTACTCGGTATCAAGTCCTTTTGGCAGCCTTGGTGTTGCGGGTATGTGACAAGTAGAAATCAATGGTATCACCGCCTTTATCAATCGCTCGATACAGGTATTTCCATTCGCCTTTGACCTTGACATAGATTTCATCCACTCGCCAAGAGAATCCATAATTTCAAGCATACCAACTAGACCTTTTCTTGAGCTCATGGGCATATTCAACCACCCACCGATAGATTGTGCTGTGGTCTACGGAAATCCCACGCTCTTTCATCATTTCTTCGAGTTCTCGATAGCTAATGCCGTACTTCAAGTACCAGCGAACACATTGTAGAATAATCACGCTTTGAAAATACCGCCATTTGAACACATTGACCATTTTAAACCTCATCCAGCAGATGTCAGTTTTAACAGATTTTTCCTAAAGAGTGATTTTTGCAACACAGCCATTGGTTACACCTTTGTTGGGTTTTGGCCAAATTAAAAGAATTAAATGGATCCGTTTTTGGTGATTGAAAACACTAACCTCTGACACAACGAAGATTACCGCTCCCATAACCTTGACGACAGCCAACTATTCCGTTGTCAAAATATGCAAAACATTGGATGGATGTTGAGGCTATCGAATCTGTCGCACCTTCGCCTGAGAATACCGTCAAATCCATCATCGGGTTGTTTGTGTTGCTGCTGTTATAGGTCGCGTTGTAGTCAACCAGGGTTTGCAGCTCTCGAATGGTAGGTGGTCGCCAAGTATGACCATTTAAAGTCAAGCTAGAACAATATTCGGTCGCTCTTAACACACTGTAACTCGATCCAGAATTTTTATGCTGTTGCCAAATTAAGCCTGTCACCAAATCCCTCACCTCTCCCGAAGCATTTACATAGCGATCTACAGGAGGAATGGGGTAACAAGCAATCACGCAACGAACATAGCCCATGTTACTGAGCATAGGATACCACACCTGTTGAGCCTGTAATTGCAATTGCCAAGCACTCCCAATATTTCCGATTCGAGGACTTGAGGACCAGAAATGATCGGAGGTCGTTCCAGAAAATACTGTGGTGTTCACATATGGAGCCGGCAACGTTGGATCATACATCGTCATGATTTCGACGACATTTGGAACACGCCAGCCAGAATAACCACCTGTATTTCGTTGGGTACAGTAATGTTGAGCCACCGTAAAATTCATTTTACTAGCGCTTGGAACCTGCTCCCAGCGAATCCCAGTCAACGTATCTAACACCATTCCATTGGAAATACTGTAGCGATTGGTCTGATTTGTAGCGTCTTGATAAACTCCGCTGCTGGCATTCCAGGCAGCAAGAAGGCCGTTGGTGGGTGGGATTATGGTGCCACCGGTGCAGGTGTAAGTCAGCGGTGTTGTTGAAACAGGAGGAGGAGCTGTCGTTGGTATCGAAGTTGCAGGCATCGAACTCGTTGGAACAGGCATTGTTGGTACTACTGTAGTTGAAATAGCAGTACTTGGAACCAGGGTGCTCGGTGTTAACGTCGCAGGCACATTTGTAGTTGGCATTGGAGTTACAGGCACCGAACTCGTTGGAACAGGCGTTGTTACATTAGGCACACAGGTCAAAAATGAAAAAGGCAACGGAGATTTTACACAGCGAACATGGTTATCAGTCGCAATATTAAGGGTTCCAACTACGCCCAGATCGAACCAAACAATCCAGCTACCGCTCGGATTACCCGTCATTGCCGACAACGACCAAAATGAACTCCCAGATTCTCCAGAAAAAGTATCATCCATCATTAATGTGCCATAATTCCTGCTGTAATCTACTAGAGTCTGAAGCTCTCGAACTGTTGGCAAACGCCAATCGTTATAGCCTCCTAAACTTAAACTGCTGCAATAGCTGCAGGCTCCAGATCGGTTGTAAACCCCGGTGCCATTAGATCCACCAGTCGTTGGGGCCACTTTTTGCCAAAGAAGCCCAGTAACTGTGTCTTTAACAGCTTCTGAATTTACTATATAACGATTCCAAGGCAACAGCCGATGAGAGCTGCGCACACATCGAACATATCCTTGATTCCCTACCACTGGACCACAACCTGGGTTATACTCTAAACTAAACAAAATGCCCGACCAACACGCATCTTGCCCAAAACTTACCCACCAAGGTTGCCGAGCAGCAGATCCCACAAGAGGAGTTGACGTGTAAAAGTAGTTAGTTGGAGTTTCAGAAAAAATCGCACTAATGCCAGGATTAGAACCAATATTATTGATCGTATAGTCAACCAGCATAAGGAGCTCAGCATTGTTTGGAAGTTGCCAATCAGTGTATCCTCCCGTATTTTGATTCACACAATACTCAACAGCCTGGTCCCAAATCATGGTCGTTGTACTTGAGTTTTGTTGCCATTGTAAGCCAGTAAACGAGTCCGTCACCACACCATTGCTTGCAGTATAACGTCCAGGTTGATTGGTTGCGTCTTGATAGGCACCCGAAGTCCAATTCCAAGCTGCTAGAAGCCCAGATACCCTGCTGACTGATATCGTTGAACTATTAGAGGGTGTGCTGCTGATACTCTCTGAAGCAGTAAACTCTGAGCTGTCTGACTTGGTTTTAGTCAAAGTTAGAGATTGCCTTAAGCTTTCGCTCATCGACTGGGTGTTAGTTTGTGAGCGGGTTTGAGTTGTACTTGAGGTTTCAGTCTTGCCAACACTGGTTGACTGACTCTGACTTTTATTGCTGGATTCGGTCAAGAATTCGCTTGTCATGGACGGAGAAGTGACCTCGCTTGGACTATCACTCAAACTGGCGAAAACTCTGGAAGACAACGATTCCGTTTCTGGAAGCTGAAAATACAACCCATACTGCACAGCTGGGTGTTCCTCGGGGTCACTGCCAACTGCCACCCTCGTGCGAAAGACATGGCTTTTACGTAGGAGTTCTAAAGGGCTCCCAGGTGATGGAATATTGAGACCACAAGTGGTTGGATAACTCAGCAATGCTTGTTGACCAAAAGCTACGTCACAGGCAATTTTGTTCAGCATTGCCTGGAACAGTAGGGTGCAGTTCAAATCGAAGGGCTTTCTGAACCCAGGCTGAGAACTGAGTTGAGGTGCAACAAAATTGAGTACGTTTTGGATCAGCTTCTTGATTTGGGCGCTTTCTTCAGGAGAGTGTAGTTTATTTTTGAACTGAGTTAAGTTGGAAATTTGGTCACTCAAAAGCGTTGGAAAAGCACTGTCCCAAATGAGGCTTGCCTGGGCCGAATTGACAAGAAAAATAAGGATTAAAGCGCTTTTCACCGGTTTCATAACTCAGCTTCTCCAACAGAGTGCTGCACACGATTTTCTTGTGCATTCAGATCACTTAGAGCCGCGTCGAACCCGAGTAAATCTTCCCCAGTGAGGCCTTGTCTAATCAGATCTTGAAGTCTTCTGGGATTGACCAAATTGGGACTGTCTCCGACGTCGCCGCCATCCAAATCCACACTCATTTCCGAACTGACTTCAGAAACACTGCGAGGTTCACTAACTCTGCCTTGCGCACTGTTGGTTGCTACCTGATGTAAAGGTGGCTGTCAATTCAAGACATTTGAGACTGGAAAGGGCTCACTTGGATACCTAAGCCTTCTAGAAAATGTTGGGGGTGTTTGTAAACCAATCCCATCATGAGGTCGGTCCCAGTTATCGCTATCCGTAAAATCATTCAACATCGGTCGCAGTTCCTGAAGGGAAGTCGGCAAATCAAACAGGTCACAGAAATCCGAATGCCAGGTGCCATTAAGCCGTTCAAAATAACCGTTTAGCTTCGGAGACTTGGGAGCCAGTACTGCCAGAAGAATCCCTCTCTTCTCGCATTCTTCTTCAAACTCTGACATGAACTCACTTCCACCATCCACCTGGATCTGCCGGATGGGAAAAGGACTCTCCTCAATCAACTTCTTGAATCATAATGAACTGACAATGTCGATCCACTCTTTCAGGGAAGCGCTGTAACAGGCTAACAAAAGCGATCTTCTTTCTGAAGATTCATCGTTTAAACCCTCTTCCAGTCGTTTCTTAAGTCAAGGTGAGACTGAGACCAGAATTGATGCGAGCGACTTGTAAGTTGAGGCGTTCTAGAGAATGAGTTTTTTGATCGATAAACACCCACAAGCGCTTTGTCAGAAATTGACTGTCTCTGCGCGTAGCACAGCGAAATTAAAACAAATGATGACTCTCAAATTCATCTCAGGTAGCAGGATCATGGACACAGCGAACAGAGTAACGATTGTTGGTATAGCCAATCACCACCGATAGTTCAGCATCACCAGAGAAATCTACAAACCAGGTCATACCGGAAAAACCTGCCTGCGGAGTCGATGACCAGTACCAACTTAGTGGTTCCCCTGCAAAAGCAGCGGGATCCATCATAAGACCGGGGGGAGATACATTGAAATCAACTAAAGAGGAAAGCTCCTTGATCGTTGGCAGACGCCAACCAAAAGTAAAATCCCCCAAGCTGAGACTATTGCAATAGGTATTAGCCCCAGGTTGTGAGTATGGAATTGTCGGCGCATGCTGCTGCCAAATTAAACCTGTCACAGTATCCGTCACAACACCCGATGTAAGTGTATAACGTGTTGGAAACGGAACAGGATAACTCGATCGCACACAACGAACTAGATCAAGCGTGGTATTGGAATCCGACTGAGTACCACCATATCTACTTAATAGAACAACCCAATTGTATGCTGAACTTCCAGAGACCTGAGTAGACGACCAAAAGTTAATATAAGATGTATTTGGAAAAGCTGTTGCATTGATAGGTACATTTGGATAACCAACTGTGAAGTCTACCAAAGTTTGAAGTTCCCCAATATTGGGAGCACGCCAATCACTAAAGCCACCAGTCGTTTGAGAAGCACAATAATCAGATACAGAAGACCAGCTCATTGTGTTTGCACTTTCTGCTTGCTCCCACTGTATGGAGCTTAGGGTGTCTATTACCACTCCATTGGATATATTATAGCGAGCAGTTTGATTTGTCCCATCTGCATAGATTCCACTGGCTTGATTCCAAGCAGCAAGCAATCCTGTTGTAGGTGAGGTCGGGACAGAAGTCGAAGTAGGTATGGGTACTGGAGTACTCGGCAAAGGTGACGGTATCGTACCATTCGGCAACAACGCTACATACCCGATTTTAGCGGCCAAGTTTGTTATGTTATGCAACGAACACAAATTATTGACAAACACAGAAGCTACACAATTCGTGTTTTCAACACACCATTGACAACAAAGCCCCATTGAATCAGTTGGAATAGGGGGACTAATCTCACCATTTACAATCGAATAGCCAATCAACTGCGCACAGTTTGCTTGTTCTACCTGATCCTCATTAGTCACATGCTTACTAGAATATACGAATACGGAAACTAGACTTAAAAAAATTATATTACTTAGTCCGTTCATTTTTCATTCCTCCATGTTTTACTAAAATCAACGCAACGGAAGTTTCATCGTATGCCTATTTTTTTTCGAATTCAAGAGCCATTTTTTCAAAAATTTCGAAGAGAACGCCAGTTCAAACCTATAGTTCCTAATAGGCTAGCAATCCGAACTGATTTTGATGGTTCGATGATAGAGGCGCCATTGTTGCTCAGCATGCGGGTTCAACCGCTGGCCTGGTTCTATGCGCAACAAGGGCGAGGTAAAAGTCGCTTTTTCAAACTCGAAGCAGGTGTAATTTCTCAGAGCCGCAAGCGGACGAGGGCAAGGCAGCTCATAGACTTTCACGCGATCTTCATGCTTGCTGGTGTCTTGCAACCGGTCCAATTCTTTGAGTACTTTGAGCGAGCAACCAAAATGCTCTGCGAGGCTTGGCTGCCGAATCGCCAAGCGATTTTGACTGTGTGAAATGGTTTGAATGTGTTCCCAAATTAATTCGACTCTGGACATGACTTTCTCTTTGAAACAAGTTGACTTTCAGATGCCGGGAATTTCTTGGATTCTCGGCCTGGCATGGCTGCCGTCAACTTGTACCGTCTAAAGTTGAGTTGGCGGCTTATACGCCTTTCGCGTATTTGAAATGAGTTTCGATGAAAGCGGTTATGAAAAATTTGCAAAGTGATTGATTTTGCTTAATCCATTGAGTAAAATTGCTCAACGGATCGTGTAAAATTCCAGAGACTGATTGCGCAAGAGCTGTTGAGTCGGCTGGGTGAGAAGCGTCAATTCATTCAGGCCTTGGTTGGGCCAAGACAGGTGGGTAAGACTACTTTGATTCGCCAACTGCTGGTTCAGCAGAAAGAACCGCATTACGCATCTGCAGATGAACCTATCTTGCACTCTCTATAACCAAACGAGCGTAGTCTCAAAGCCCGGATACACCCTTCTTTTGCCAAACCAAACATCACCCGCTCCGACTACGGCTCCCGTACCGCCCATGAACGGCCTTTTGGCCGCGTGGCCCGCCAGTACGGGTGTATATCAAGATGCTACCAGTCAAGCAGGGCGTTACGTAGTTAACAACTCATTTTAATTAGTTTGCAATTGCAGCTCTTTCTTTATCAGTTCCCAGTCAAGTGGTTTTTGATGGTTAATTCAGTATTCCACAGACGTCTATTCGAGCTATCTCGATTGGCCGAAGCTCAATCGGTGCTATGATAAATCTGAGAAATGGAGGAGGGGCTAATCGGGATATCGAACTGTCATCTGCATCTGCAGAGCGTTACCGTCTTCATTGAGCTCTTTCTCCTCATCTCGAGAGCCTATGCCAAACAGATGTGATCAGATTTACAGAGTAAGACTTTCAAGATCTGATGGTGTTGGTTTCTGCTTTCCTCCAAATTGCTCTAGATTAAATGGTTTTCCATGCTTTAAAATCCCGCAGACTAAGATGGCCTGTTTCCTGGCAACTTTGTTGCGTGCGATGTAATCGGGCGCTTTCTTATCTCGAGTCAAGAAAATGTAATGGGTGAATGTGCGAAATGAGAAAGGTCTTGACTGGGGATTGGGGGTTGGTTTACGATTGAGCAACATAAGCGTAGGTACTTGTGATTTAGTGGATTACGATAATCATACTCGTTAAGACTTTTTCCAGCCATCCTCAACATTCGTAAAAGCGTTGTGAGCTGCTAAACAAGTTACTTGGTCTCGGCATAGAGATGCTCAACAGATTGAGACGAAAACTCTTACACTTCTCAGCCTGCAATTCTACCGAAAGCGAGATCAAAATCAAATAAAACAGGCCACCCTAGAAGCCAAAACCTGAGACCTGTTTTCTTTTATGAACTGGTTTGCCCAATTTAACGGACACGTCCAGATAGAAGAATGGCACCTGCGAGACACTCAAATCTTTTTATCCCAATTAGAACAGTTGGACAGGGCCGCTACCACCCTCAACAGAACCTTCGCTTCCCTAAGAAGATTTGCCAGTTGGGTTCGCGAACAGCTATCTTCACCTTTTAGGCATGTGCTTCCAAGCAGAGGCATCAAAGAAATCGCAGGGGAAGATGAACTGGGACAACAGCCCGCTTTATTTCTATCGAGCCAATCCAAAGCCTTTCTTAGGATGTGACCAAGTGTTTCGGATTCTCCAACACATTGCCCAAGAAGCCAATAAGCACTCCCTAGACAACCCCATCCAATCCATCCCCACAAGCTTCGCCACACCTTTGGTGCGGAGTTCCGAGAAAAGACCGATTCAGATACGGAAACCCAGCTAACTCCTTACGAATTTATTTTTAAATCATGGCAAAATCTGCCAGAATCACTCAGGGCTTAACCAAACCATCACAATTTGGGACTAAACATCTAATAATCCATTGGTAACTGGAGTAACAGCGTTTGCTCCGCATGTTGAGAACGAAGTAGGAAGAGCTGGTTAAGGATCCCTGCAGCAACGGACATAGTGCGGAGTGCTGATCCCACTGCTAGGACCAAGTTGATCGATATTTCCGGCACTAAAAAGGACAAGCCACGCGTAAGCTGGATTTGGTTCGTAGATCGTTGACGACCAAAAATAATCTGCAGAGGTTCCAGGAAAAGCACTGGGATCGATAGAAGGGCCATAACGGTTAAAATCGACTAAGCTAGAAAGTTCTCGGATGGTTGGTAAGCGAAATGAAAATCCATTCAAATGCAACGAGTTGCAATAGGAACTTGCAGCTGTCTGATTCATAGTACTTGAACTTTGCGTTCTTTGCCAAACCAGCTCAGTAATACTGTCTCTTACAGTCTGGTCGGCCACACTCAGCGCCGATCCATCTTCATCTGTGTACCTGCACATTACGCTCATAAGCCCGGTTGAACGTACACAGCGAGCATAGAAAGTAGCACTAACACCATAGTTACTACCAATGCCGCCATTGTAGTAATAGCCGCCGGTGCCCAAGTTCACATACCATGCATTAGCAGAAGAAGAGGCAGAATTTGTTGATGACCAGTAGTAGTAAGTTTGAGTACCAGGAAATACTGTGATATTGATGCATGGACTTGGACGTGTATAGTCGATCAGAGTCTGCAGTTCATCTACGTTAGGTAAGCGCCAATTACTTAAGTTACCTGTTGTTCGTTTGGCGCAATATGAAATGGAATCCGTCCAATTCATCGTTGTGTTGTTCATTTCAGATTCCCATTGCAAACCGGTTAAAGTGTCATTGACAATTCCATCAGATGAGTAGTAACGATTTAACTGACTTGTTCCATCTGAATATACTCCTGTTGTACGATTCCAGAATGCTAAGATACCAGACCAGCAATTTTTAGACATGCTAATCGTATTCTCAGAGCTCATGCTTGTAGTGTGAGATAAATCAATGGATTGAGTGAGCGATGTTACAGATACTGAATCCGCTGTTGGCTGAACCGTGCTTTGTGATAAGGAGGTCGTTAAAACACTGAACAAAGAAGGGCTAGTGGTATCTATATTCGTTTCTGACACTGTTGGAGTTAGTGGAATTTGAAAATACAACCCATACTGCACAGCAGGGTGTTCAGATGGCGAGTCTCCAATCG